>JBJTIQ010000228.1:0-8867 GCA_046095085.1 Actinomycetota bacterium
TTCGTCGATGGCGCGCCACGTCGATCGCTCGGCTCGGCGCACTGTAGTGCGCGCCACATGGAGCAGGGCCGCTCCAGCAGTGCCGCCGGGCAGGATGAAGGAGCGTAGGGGCTCAAGGCGTTCGTTGAATCGATCGCACTCGCGCTCAAGGCGCTCAACGTCGCCGGCTTCCACGCGCAGTGGTGGATACGCGGGGTCCGGGACTATCGGATTGCACAGGTCGGCCCCCACGTCGAACAGGTCGTTTTGGATTCTCATCAGGACCTCGGCGACGTCAGCAGGCAGACCGCCGAGGGCGAGGGCGGCGCCGATGGCCGAATTGGCCTCGTCGACATCGGCGTATGCCTGCAGACGCAGATCGGTCTTGCGCGTGCGTGACATGTCGCCAAGTGACGTGCTGCCGTCGTCGCCTGCGCGCGTATAGATCCGCGTCAGATTCACCATGCTCAGACCCTAGGGGACGCGGGGCAGATGCGCCCGTTGCCGCACCTGGCGGTGTCCCTAGCATGTCCGGCATGGAGGTACCAGATTCGGCCGTACGCATCGTGGGCGGAGCGCGCCTCGATGGGTCCGTCCGCGTCACGGGTGCCAAGAACAGCGTCCTGAAGCTGATGGCGGCGGCCTTGCTCGCACAGGGGCGCACGGTGCTGCACGAGGTTCCCGACATCCTCGACGTGGCAATCATGGCGGAGCTGCTCCGACGCCTGGGCTGCATCGTCGACTACGACGCGTCGATGGCCACCGTCGCCATCGATGTGCCCGCTCGCCCCGAGCACCGGGCTGACTACGACCTCGTACGACGAATGCGCGCTTCCATCTGCGTGCTCGGGCCCCTGGTCTCGCGGTGCGGCGAGGCCGACGTGGCGCTCCCAGGCGGTGACAACATCGGATCACGCGGCCTCGACATGCACGTGGCTGGACTGCAGCGCATGGGCGCGACCGTCACGAGCGAGCACGGATACCTGATCGCGCTGGCACCCGATGGCCTGCGCGGATCCAATATCTGGTTGGACTTCCCGAGCGTGGGGGCCACCGAGACACTCCTGATGGCAGCGGTGCGGGCACGCGGCACCACGGTGGTCGACAACGCGGCGCGCGAGCCGGAGATCGTCGACATCTGCCGCATGCTGGTGGCTATGGGTGCCGTCATCGACGGCATCGGCACCTCGACGATCGAGGTGCAGGGCGTCGATGTGCTCAACCCCACGGAGCACACGACCGTCTCGGATCGCATCGTGGCCGGCACATGGGCGGTGGGAGCGGCTCTCACCCAGGGGGACGTTACCGTGACCAACGCCGACGCGGAACACCTGGAGATCGCCCTCGACAAGCTCGTCACCGCCGGAGCCCATGTGGACATCGGCTCTGATGGCTTCCGCGTCACCATGGATCGACGGCCCACCGCTGTCGACATCGTGACGCTGCCCTATCCAGGTTTCCCCACCGACCTACAGCCGCAATTCATTGCCCTCAACGCCATCGCGGAGGGATCGGCCCTGGTCACCGAGAATCTCTTCGAGGCACGGTTCCGCTTCGTGCATGAACTCGCGCGATTGGGGGCCGACGTCCAGACGGAGGGCCACCACGCCCTGGTGCGGGGCACGGCGCATTTGAGTGGGGCACCCGTCGAGGCGACCGATATCCGCGCCGGCGCCGGTCTCGTGCTGGCCGGTCTCGTGGCGGAGGGCACGACGACCGTGCACGAGTTTCACCATGTCGACCGGGGCTACGCAGGATTCGTCACCGACCTACAGCGACTCGGGGCGCAGGTTATGCGGATCCCGGTCGACGGCTGAGGCACGTGCGGGCGGCATCGGCGTCAGCGGGCCAGACCATCACCCGAGGACCCTCGAGTGTCTGCGCGAGGGTGGCGCGGATGCCGGCCTCCTCGAGATGTCGACGGACGATCTCGCCCTCGACGTAGCTACCCGGATGCGCCACCGGGATGAGGAGCCCGTATTCCTCGGCTGTGCCGCGTTTGGGGGGCGCCGCTACGACCGAATGACCGCGTGAGAAAGCCCAGCGAAGCAGGAGGATGAGGATGCCTAGGCCCGCGAAGGCCAGGACCGGTCCGATCGCGTAGGAGTAGGAGTTGCCGGTCACGTCTCCATGTTCGGGCACACGGGCGATCAGCGCCACCCCGGGCGACCCGCATAGGATCCGCTCGTGAGGCGCCCGAAGGATCGGCCCTGGCTCATGCGCACCTACGCGGGCCACTCGTCGGCCGCGGAGTCCAACGCCCTCTACCGCCGCAATCTCGACAAGGGCCAGACCGGGCTCTCCGTCGCCTTCGACCTTCCGACACAGACCGGCTACGACCCCGACAGCCCGATGGCGCGCGGCGAGGTGGGCAAGGTGGGGGTGCCTATCGCCGACCTCGGTGACATGCGCCAACTCTTCTCGGGCATCCCGCTCGCCGACATGAACACATCGATGACCATCAACGCCACGGCGATGTGGCTGTATGCGCTCTACGCCGTGACCGCCGAGGAGCAGGGCGTGGCCGAGGCCGACCTGCAGGGGACAACCCAGAACGACATCATCAAGGAGTACCTGTCGCGAGGCACCTACATCTTCCCTCCGGGCCCGAGCCTGCGACTGATCAGCGACCTCGTCGTGCACACGGTCGTCAACGCTCCCAAGTGGAATCCGATCAACGTATGCAGCTACCACCTGCAGGAGGCGGGTGCGACCCCCGTCCAGGAGATCGCCTATGCGATGTGCACGGCGATGGCGGTCCTCGACAGTGTGCGCGACACAGGGCAAATCCCGCCCGCCCGATTCGGCGAGGTCGTCTCCCGGATGTCGTTCTTCGTCAATGCCGGAGTTCGTTTCGTCGAGGAAATGTGCAAGATGCGAGCCTTCGTGCGCATTTGGGATGACCTGACCAGGGAGCGCTACGGCATCACCGACCCTGCTCAGCGACGCTTCCGCTACGGCGTGCAGGTCAATTCCCTCGGCCTCACGGAGGTCCAGCCCGAAAACAACGTGCAGCGCATCGTGTTGGAGATGCTTGCCGTCACGTTGTCGAAGGATGCCCGAGCCCGAGCCATCCAACTGCCGGCTTGGAATGAGGCCCTCGGCCTGCCGCGACCCTGGGATCAACAGTGGTCGCTTCGCATGCAGCAGGTGCTGGCAGACGAAACCGATCTCCTGGAATACGACGACATCTTCAATGGCTCGCATGTCATCGAGGCCGAGGTCGACCGCATGGTGAGCGAGGCCCGAGCAGAGATCGACCGCGTCATGGCCATGGGAGGGGCCGTCGAGGCGGTCGAATCGGGCTACATGAAGTCACAACTGGTCACCTCGCTGACGCAGAGGCGCTCCCGGCTGGAGTCCGGTGACGATGTGGTGGTCGGTGTCAATGCCTACGTCACGTCTGAGCCGAATCCGCTGCTGTCCGATGTCGAGACTGCCATCCAGTCTGTGGACGCTCGCGTCGGGCAGGAGGCCGTCGAGGCCGTGCGTGCATGGCGGGCCGCACGCGATGAGACCGCGGCCACCGCCGCACTCGACGCGCTGCGAGCGCAGGCCCTCTCCGGAGACAACCTGGTGCCCGCGTCGCTGGCCTGTGCCCGAGCGGGCGTGACGACGGGCGAGTGGGCCGGGGCGCTCCGGGAGGCCTTCGGCGAGTACCGCGCGCCCACGGGCGTGTCCGCATCGTCCTCCGGCGGGGGCGGGGGCGAGCACATGGCAGCCGTGCGCGACAAACTGCGCCGGACCCAGGAGGAGACCGGCTCGCGGTTGCGCTTCCTCGTCGGCAAGCCCGGCCTCGATGGCCATTCCAATGGTGCGGAGCAGATCGCGGTGCGCGCCAGAGATGCTGGCTTCGAGGTGGTCTACCAGGGAATCCGGCTCACGCCGGAGCAGATCGTCTCGGCCGCCGTTGCCGAAGACGTCGACGTGGTGGGCCTGTCCATCCTGTCGGGCTCCCACCGCGAGTTGGTGCCGCAGGTGGTCGATGGCCTGCGCGAGGCCGGATTGGACGATGCGATCGTGGTCGTGGGAGGGATCATCCCCGACGGTGACGCCGACTATCTGCGCACTCACGGCGTAGCCGAGGTCTTCACCCCCAAGGACTACGACGCCACCGCGATCATGTCGCGCGTGGTCGACCTGCTGCGCGACCGGCGCGGCCTCGTGGCCATCGATTAGGCTCACCGACTGTGCGAATCGTCGTGGCGAGGTGCTCGGTCGACTACGACGGTCGGCTCACCGCACATCTTCCCGAGGCCGACCGCGTGCTCATGGTGAAGGCCGACGGCTCGGTCCTCGTCCACGCCGATGGCGGCTCCTATAAGCCGCTCAACTGGATGAGTCCCCCCTGCCGTCTCGTCGAGCAGGAGTCCGAGGGCCTTGCTGCCGTGTGGGTGGTAGAGAACAAGGCCGGGGAGACGCTCACCATCCGGCTCGTCGAGGTCCACCACGACTCCGAGCATGAGCTGGGGGTCGATCCCGGCCTCGTCAAGGACGGTGTCGAGGCCCACCTCCAGGAACTCCTCGCGGAGCGCGTCGAGACGCTGGGCCCCGGTTGGCGTCTCGTGCGTCGCGAGTTCCCCACGGCGATCGGTCCGGTCGATCTCATGTGTCGCGACGGCGACGGCCTCGCGGTCGCGGTGGAGATCAAGCGCCGAGGCGAGATCGACGGCGTGGAGCAACTCACCCGCTATCTCGATCTGCTCAATCGAGATCCGCTGCTGGCTCCCGTCAGCGGGGTCTTCGCCGCACAGGAGATCAAGCCGCAGGCACGCGTGCTCGCGGAGGACCGCGGCATCCGCTGCGTCGTGCTGGACTACGAGGCTCTACGCGGCATCGAGGCCAGCGGGCTACGGCTCTTCTAGCCCTACCTGCCGCGACCGTGCAGGATGCGGAAGACGCCGAGCATGGCCTGGGTGGCGCGCGGATGGCGCTCGAAAGACGTGAGCGCGATGGGCAGGGCGTAGCGCTGCCGCACGATGGACTTCGGCTGGCAGAAGCCGCGCAGGCCGTCGGCACCATGGATGCGCCCGACCCCGGACTCCTTGACGCCGCCCCACGGCAGGCCGGGCACTCCGGCGTACATCACCCACGAGTTGATGCTCACCATGCCGGACTGCAGGCGCCGGGCCGCTGCCATCGCGCGCGCCCGGTCGCGGGAGAAGATAGACGCGGCGAGGCCGTAACGACTGGCGTTGGCGCGATCGACCGCCTCGTCGAGGCTGTGCACGCGATTGACGATGACGAGCGGGCCGAACGTCTCCTGGACGACCGCGTCGGAATCCTCGGGGACATCGGCGATGATCACCGGCGCGATGACGCGTGAGCCATCGGGCATCCCGCCGTAGATAACGCGCCCACCGCGAGCGACGGCGTCGCTCACGTGCTTCGCCACGATGTCGACCTGGCTGGGCATGGTCATGGGCCCGTACGACGCATCCTCGGCGTGGCCAGGATGCAGAGCCAGGGCGCGGCGGGCGAGCGACTCGAGCAGTGCGTCGTACACGTCGGCGTGAGCGTAGACGCGCTCGACTCCCACGCACGTCTGGCCGGCGTTGGAGAAGGCACCGAACGCGATGGCGTCGGCTGCCGCCTCGATATCGGCGTCGGCATCGACCAGGAGGGCGTCCTTGCCGCCGCACTCCAGGACGACAGGGGTGAGGCTCGCCGCGCACGTGGCCATGACGCGCTTGCCGACAGCCGTGGATCCGGTGAACGACACGATGTCGACGCCGGACTCGCACAGGGCGGCCCCCGTCGTGCCGTCGCCGGTGACGAGCTGGAGCACGGGAAGGCCGCTCACCGCCTCGGCGAAGGACTCCACGAGCCACGCCCCGACGGCCGTCGACCACTCGGAGGGCTTGAAGACGACGGCGTTGCCCGCCGCGAGCGCGTAGGCGATGGAGCCGATGGGCGTGAAGACGGGGTAGTTCCACGGGCCGATGACGCCGACCACTCCCATGGGCTCGTAGGAAAGAGTGGCCTCTTGATTGAGGGTGAGGATCCCGGAGCGCACGCGTCGGGGACCCAGGACACGCTCAGCGTTGCGCGCGGCCCAGTTGAGGTGGTCGATCGCCAGGATGATCTCCAGGCGGGCGTCGTCGACCGGCTTGCCGGTCTCGCGGTGCACGAGGTGCGCGAGCTCGTCGGCTCGGCGCGCGAAGGCACCCTTCCACGCCATTAGCTTCGCCCGACGGCCGTCCCAGCCGAGGTCGCCCCACCAGCGCGCGGCGATGCGCCCGGTGTCGACGGCGAGGCGCACCTGCTCGGCGCCCATGATGGGGAAGGCGGCCACGACTTCACCGCTCGACGGGGATACGGATTCGCGCTCCAGGATGCTCATGGGGTGAGCCTAGGGGCGCATGGAAGGATTCGCAGCGAGACGCGGAAGCGAGGTTGCGATGGCAGGGATTCGTCGAGTGGGTGTGGTGGGCCTCGGCACGATGGGGGCGGGCATCACCGAGGTGGTGGCACGAACCGGGCTCGATGTCGTCGCCATTGAGTTCGACGACGTGCGGGCCGCGCAGGCGCTCGAGTCGATCGAGGCGTCCACCCAGCGAGCCGTGAGTCGCGGCAAGCTCGACGAGGCTGAGCGCACCGATCTCCTCGGTCGCATCCGCGTCGGCTCCCAGCTCGATGCACTGGCCGAGGTCGACCTCGTCATCGAGGCCATCCCCGAGGATCTAGACCGCAAGCGCGAGCTCTTCGGCAAGCTCGATGCCATCACTCCCGCACATGCGATCCTGGCAACCAACACCTCGTCACTTTCCGTTACCGACATTGCGGTTGCGACGTCGCGGCCCGCACGCGTCGCGGGCATGCACTTCTTCAACCCCGCTCCCGTCCAGGCGTTTGTAGAGGTGGTCCGCACGGTCGTCAC
This sequence comes from Actinomycetota bacterium, assembly GCA_046095085.1. GTDB lineage: Bacteria > Actinomycetota > Actinomycetes > S36-B12 > S36-B12 > Mxb001. Next base: position 6,860 of record JBJTIQ010000228.1, read on the forward strand.
GGCCGACGACGTGGTCGACGACCTAGCCGAACTTGCCCACTCGCTCGGCAAGGAGCCGGTGGTCGTGGGAGACCGGGCAGGGTTCATCGCCAACGCACTCCTCTTCGGATACCTCAACCATGCGGTTTCGATGTACGAGGCTCGATATGCCACTCGGGAAGACATCGATGCGGCCATGAAGCTGGGCTGTGGGCTGCCTATGGGCCCGCTTGCGCTACTCGATCTCATCGGCCTCGACACCGCTTACGAGATCCTCGACACGATGTACCGCCAGGGTCGCGATCGCCTGCACGCGCCCGCCCCCATCCTCAAGCAGATGGTCACCGCGGGGCTCAAAGGCCGCAAGACCGGTCGCGGCTTCTACGCCTACGCCGCACCGCACTCGCCCGAGGTGATCGCCGACGGCGACGCAGTAGCTAGGCAGTCGTCGATCGCCCCGCGGCCGGTGTCCAGTGTCGGGGTGGTCGGCTCGGGCACCATGGCCACCGGTATCACCGAGGTGCTTGCCAAGGGTGGCTTCGATGTCACGCTCGTCGCCCGCTCGGAGTCCAGCCTGTCCAAGGCGCTGGGCGCCATCGATAAGTCGCTGGAGAAGGCCGTCCAGCGCGGCAAGCTGGAGGAAGGCGCTCGCGACGGGATTCGGGCGCGCATCACCGGCACCACCTCCCTCGACGATCTCGCCCAGGTTGACCTGGTCGTGGAAGCCGTGGTCGAGGAACTCAGCGTCAAGGCCGCGCTGTTCGAGAACCTCGATGAGATCTGCCGCCCCGGGGCGGTGCTCGCCACCACAACGTCGAGCCTGCCGGTGGTGGATCTGGCCGCGATCACGAAGCGCCCCCAGGACGTGGTGGGCCTGCACTTCTTCAACCCTGCCCCTGTCATGCGCCTGGTCGAGGTTGTCAGCACCGTGTCGACAGCGCCGGACACCCTGGCGACGGCCGTCGACGTGGCCCAGCGGGCCGACAAGCACGCGGTGGTCTGCGGTGACCGGGCGGGCTTCATCGTCAACGCGCTGCTCTTCCCCTACCTCAACGACGCCGTGCGGATGCTCGAGGCCAACTACGCCACGGTAGATGACATCGACCTCGCCATGAAGAAGGGCTGCGGCTACCCGATGGGGCCCTTCGAACTGCTCGACGTCGTGGGCCTCGACGTCTCACTTGCCATCGAGCAGACCCTCTACCGCGAGTTCCGCGAACCCGGGTTTGCGCCGGCACCGCGGCTGTAGCACCTGGTCACGGCCGGCTATCTCGGGCGCAAGACCGGCCGCGGCTTCCGCACCTACGAGTAGGGGGGGCCTGTGGGTCGCCGCCGTCCGGCGCGCAAGCCGACGACGCCGCGCGAGGATGTCATCGAGGAGCATGCCGACGGCGACTGGTACGTCCGACCGATCACCGGATCGTCGTCCACCAAGGTCTACCGCTGCCCCGGCTGCGACCACGAGATCGTTCCGGCGACGCCGCACATCGTGGCCTGGCCCGTGCACGCCGGATCTGACGAGCGCCGCCACTGGCACTCGCCGTGCTGGCGGGCCCGCGATCGTCGGGGACCGGCTCGGTGACGTCCGACGAGCCGGCCCAGATCCGCGCCAACTCCGTGCTCCCCGCGGACCGTCGCCCGCTCGAACTCATCACCGATGACGGCCTGCGCCTGGTCGGCGAGGTAGCGCTTCCCGCTGGGCGAGCCGCCACAGCGACGCTCGTCTGCGCTCATCCGCTCCCCACTCACGGCGGCATGATGGACAGCCACCTTCTTCGCAAGGCGGCATGGCGCCTGCCAGCACTGGCCGACATCGCCGTCGTTCGCTTCAACACCCGCGGCACCGCCTCCGCGGCGGGTGCGAGCGAGGGTGCCTTCGACGCGAGTAAAGGGGAGGGTCGTGACCTGCGCGCCGCGGTGGAGTGGGTGCGGAGCCAGCGACTTCCAGACCCGTGGCTGCTCGGCTGGTCGTTCGGCACGGATGTCGTCCTGCGGCACGGGGCCGACCTCGACCCGGCGGGGCTGATTC
>JBJTIQ010000229.1:0-8743 GCA_046095085.1 Actinomycetota bacterium
GGTGCGTGTTGGCACGCTTGCCGCGCTCGCCGTTGGTGATGGTGATGCTCACCGGCTGCTCGCGTGCCTCTCGACGAGCGGTGAGGGCTCGGGCGACGGCGAGCTCCACGCTCGCCTGCGTGGCCTGCGCCTGCGCCTTGGCGAGGTAGGCCTCGGCCTCGTGGACGTTGTCACTGCGCTCGGCCTTGACCAGCAGGCCGGCAATGCGCTCGAGCCCGACGGGGACGGCCTGGCCGTCCCGCGAGGGCACGGGGCTCACGACGACACCTCGGCATCCACGGCGAGCACCTCGGTGACGGGGATGCCGGCGCCGTCGAACGCCGCGCGGAGGGCGAGCGCGGCCTCGGGACCGATCGCCGTGGCGAGCAGCGACAGGAGCACGCCGCAGAACGTCGGGCCGTGCCACGGCTCGGGCGGCAGGTCCTGGGCCACGAGGTGGTGGGCGATCTCGTGGAGGACGACGGTCTCGCGAGCAGCCCACCGCACCTCGACGGGGCCGGCGAGCGGAATGGCGATGGTGGCCGTGGCCACCGTGTCGGGCCCGGCCGGCTCATAGTGCGCCCGCGACAGGCCCGAGCGTTCGCGCACCCGCACCGGCGCGACCCGAGGCCAGCGCTCGCGCACCGAAGACAGGGCGAGCACGGCATCGACGTAACGCTGCACGCTCGCGATGTCGGCGAAGCGCCGCTCGACAGGAAGAGTCAGCGTGGATCCGTAGAAGTCGACGGCGCCACCGCGCGCCAGCAGCCGGCCGAGCTGGTCCTCGGCGGCGTAGACGGCGGAGCGGTGCTGGTCGCGACTCACGACGCCCAACCTAGATCGGGGGGCGGACGCCCGGTCAACGGCGCGCCCGCGCCTGTGGACAGGTCACGGGCCGAGCAGCGCGCGCAGCTCGGCGTCGAGATCCAGGGCCTCGGCGCCATCGTCGGCGTGATCACGGGCAACCTCGACATGGGGCTCCAACGCGATCGGGTCCACCACGAGCACCACGGCCGTGAATCCGTGGAGGTGATTGGCGCCACCAACCGGCCCGATCTCGCCCGCGGCGAAGAAGCCGCCGACCTGCGGGGTGCCCAGGCCCTCACGCAGGACAGCCGCATCGTGGTCGGGGGTGGTGAACATCGCGCTTCCGCGGCCATTGCAGGTGAAGAGGTAGGCGCCGGAGGCGGCGTCGCCGACAGCGGACGCCATCGAGCGCAGGTCTGCGTCGGCTGAGTCGGCATCGCGCAGGTGCAGGCGCACGACCGCGCCGACCTCGACCTCGTCACCGACGGCGATGGCCCCGGTCGCAGCATCGACGCCGAGAATGCCGCGGATGACGTAGTCGGAGGCGACATCGCCCTCCCGATGCGCGTCGTGCGCGATGCCCAGGTGCAGTCCGCGCACCGCGAGGGCCTGGTCATCCGAATCCAGCGACGAGATGACCTCGCGCAGCCGATCGAGTGCGGGCGCACCGGCGAGGGTCGCGATCGAATTCCCTTCCGCTCCGGTGACGGTCATGGGATCGCCGATCGGCCGACAGCCCTGGCTCACCACGGCGCGCACCGGCGCCCGCGCATCGAGCACGACACCGACGGCGCCGTTGTCGAAGACAGCGCCGTCGAGCATGAGGCGCGAGTCGCCACGGCGACTACCGCCCGAGACGAAGCCACCCACGACGGGCAGCGGGCCGTCGACGCGGGTGAACGCGGCAATGGTCTCGTCGGCCGGCAGGGTCCACGGATCGATGAGCAGCACGGCGACGCGATCGTCGTCGCGGAGGTCGGGCAGGCCGGTTAGCGCGAGCCCGCCATTGGGGCCGGGCACGGTCGCGATGCGGAAGGCGCGCGACTGCGCACCGGGAAGCGAGGCCAGCCACACCGAGATGCCGGGCTGGAGCTCCAGGGACTCACTCCCGCCGATCACCCCGTGCGCCGTCGAGCCGATCACGGTGCAGTCAGCTGATGCCTCGCGCAGGAGCTGACCGGCGTGCGCGAGCGCCCGTCCGCCGGCGAGGGGATCACCGGGAGCGCACACCTGGACGATGGCGAGCGAGGGCGCAGCGCCCAGGGCGTCCATTGCCTCGGCCACCGCCTCGGGCACCGTGCCCAGGCCCGAGCGCAGGGCCGCGGCACAGCGGGCCTGCTGATCCCCGGACGCCACGATCCCCATCCTGACGTACGGTCGGGGCATGAGCAGTACGACGCCCCCCGCCCCTGCCGACCTAGCCCGGCGGGGCGGCCAAGCCGCCCCTGTCGGGCTTCCCCGCACCCTCGGCGCCCTGCGCGCCTCGGGCTACGAGTCGCGCACCGTGAAGGAGGAGATGCGCGCCAACCTCCAGGCACGGCTGTCGGCGGGCGAGCCGACGTTCCCGGGAATCGTGGGCTTCGACGACACGGTGCTGCCGCAACTGGAGCGGGCGCTCCTCGCGGGCCACGACGTCGTGCTGCTCGGCGAGCGCGGCCAGGGCAAGACGCGACTGATCCGCACGCTCATCACCCTGCTCGACGAGTGGATGCCCATCGTCGAGGGGTCGGAGGTCAACGACGACCCGCTCGCCCCGGTGAGTGCCTACGGCCGACGCCTTGTCGCCGAACGCGGCGACGACACGCCCGTCGCCTGGAAGCACCGCAGCGAGCGCTACGGCGAGAAGCTCGCCACGCCCGACACGTCGGTGGGCGATCTCATCGGCGACGTCGATCCGGTGCACGGGGCCGAGGGCCGCACGCTCGGCGCCCCCGAGACCATCCACTTCGGCCTCGTGCCGCGCACCAACCGCGGCATCTTCGCCATCAACGAGCTGCCCGACCTCGCCGAGCGCATCCAGGTGGCCCTGCTCAACGTGCTTGAGGAACGCGACATCCAGGTGCGCGGCTACACGCTGCGCCTTCCCCTGGACCTCCTGGTCATGGCGAGTGCCAACCCCGAGGACTACACCAACCGCGGCCGCATCATCACCCCGATGAAGGACCGCTTCGGCGCGGAGATCTCCACCCACTACCCCTACGACGTGCAGCACGAGATCGACCTCATCGCCCAGGAGGCCGACCTCGTCGCGGTGGTGCCGCGCCACCTGATGGAGGTCGTCGCACGCTTCACCCGACTCGTGCGAGAGTCCGGCGCCGTCGACCAGCGAAGCGGCGTCTCCGCGCGCTTCGCCATCGCGTCGGCGGAGGCCCTCGCCGGCGCAGCGCTTCGGCGCGCGGCGATCACCGGCGACTTCGCCGTGGCGCGCGTCGGCGACCTTGCCGGTGTCGTGCCGACACTGCGCGGCAAGGTCGAGTTCGAAGTGAGTGAGGAGGGCCGCGAGGACGAGGTGCTCGTGCACCTGTCGCGCAAGGCGGTGGCCGAGACCTACCGCAAGCACCTCGGCGGATTCGATCTCGCACCTCTCACAACCGTGCTCGACGACGGTGGCGCCATCGAGACCGGCGACCTCGTGCCCGGACCCGACGTCCTCGCCTCCGGCGGCCAGTTCGAAGGGCTCGGCCGACTGGTCGCCGCCCTGGAGGGGCCCGACGCCGAGCCGACCGCCGGCATCGCGGCCGCGTGCGTCGAGATGGCCCTCGAAGGCCTGTGGCTCACCCGGCGCATCGACAAGGATGAGGCGGACGGCCGGATCACCTACGCGGTGACCGGAGAGCAGTGACCCGCTACCGCTACGGCGCCTTCCACGGCGGCCCGGACCCGCTCGCCGAGCCCGTCGATGCGGCCGGGGCGGTCGATGAGCTCGCTGACCGCATCCTCGACGGCAGTTCCGTGCGCGACGCGCTCCGTGATCTGCTGCGGCAGGGCGCCGACGGCACGCGCGGCCTCGACGACCTGCGCCGCCGCATCCAGCAGCGCCGCCGCGAGCTCCAAAAGAGCGGCCGGCTCGACGGACTGCTGGAGAAGGTTCGCGACAAGCTCGATGAGGCACTCGAGCTCGAGAAGTCCGCGCTGTTCCCCGATCCCTCCGACGACGCACGCTTCCGCGAGTCGATGCTCGACATGCTGCCTGACGACACCTCGCGTGCCGTGCGCGAGCTCGCCGACTACGACTGGCGCTCACCCGAGGCGCGCGCGGCCTACGACGAGATCCGCGAGATGCTGCGGCGCGACGTCCTCGACCAGCAGTTCAAGAACATGTCGCAGGCCATGCAGAATCCGATGTCGCCGGAGGGCCAGCAGGCCCTCAAGGACATGCTCTCCGACCTTAACTCGATGCTCGACAAGCACCGCCGCGGCGAGGACGTCTCGGAGGACTTCGAGGAGTTCATGGACAAGCACGGGGAGTTCTTCCCCGACCGTCCCGAGTCGTTCGAGCAGCTGCTCGATGACCTCGCGAGGCGCGCGGCGGCCATGCAGCGCATGCTCGACTCGATGACCCCCGAGCAGCGCGAGGAACTCGCCGAGCTCATGGCGCAGGCGTGGCAGGACATGGACCTCGCCGCCGAGATGGCGCAGCTGCAGGACAACCTGCGGGCGCTACGCCCCGACCTGCCGTGGAACGGCCGCCAGCGCATGCAGGGCGAGCGCGGACTCGGCCTGCCCGATGCGACCGAGGCGCTCGCCGAACTCGCCGACCTCGACGCGCTCGACTCTCAGCTCGGCCAGTCCTATCCGGGGGCGACACTCGACGACATCGACGAGGAGGCCGTACGCCGCGCCCTCGGGCGTCAGGCCGTCGACGACATCGAGCGCCTGCGCGAGATCGAACGCCAGCTGCGCGAGCAGGGCTACCTGACCGATCGCATGGAACTCACGCCCAAGGCCATCCGCCGCATCGGCCGCACCGCGCTGCGGCGGGTCTTCGCCGACCTCGAGGCCGGACCGCGCGGGGACCACGACATTCACGACACGGGCGCGGCCGGAGAGTTCACCGGCCAGACGCGCGCCTGGGAGTTCGGCGACGAGCAACCGCTCGACGTCGTGCGCACCATCGGCAATGCCGCGCGACGGCACCTCTCGGAGAGATCGCCGGGCCGTCTTCGCCTGGCCCCCGACGACTTCGAGGTGCGCGAGACCGAGACTCGCACGCGCGCCGCCGTGGTGCTGCTCGTCGACCAGTCCTTCTCGATGGTGATGAACGACACGTGGAGGGCGGCCAAGACCACGGCGCTGGCGCTGCATGCTCTCGCGTCGACGGCGTTCCCGCTCGATGCGCTGCAGGTCATCACCTTCGCCAATCTCGCGCGCGTGGTGTCGGCAGATGAGCTCCCGGATCTCGACGCGGCCAATATCCAGGGCACCAACCTCCACCACGCGCTGGTCCTGGCCGGGCGGTTCCTCGACCGCCATCGCGATGCCGAGCCCGTCTGCCTGGTCGTCACCGACGGTGAGCCGACCGCGCATCTGGTGCAGACCGCCAACGGTGGCCTGGACTGGTGGTTCAACTGGCCGCCCGACCGCGAGACGATCTCCCTGACCGTCGCCGAGGTCGATCGCCTGACGCGGCGCGGCGTACCCATCTCGTGGTTCCGACTCGGCGAAGATCCGCGGCTGGAGCAGTTCCTTGATGCGATGGCCCGTCGCAACGGCGGCCGCGTCTTCGCGACCGACGGCAACCGGCTCGGCGACTACGTCGTCACCGACTACGTGCGCGCGCGCAAGGGGCGGCGGCACTCAGCCTGACGTGCGCAGCGTAGGCTCCCCCATCGTGCGTCAACGGGTCCCGCTCCTGCGTGACCTACCCGTCGAAGTTGCGGTCCTGGCCAGCATCGCCTTCTTCGTTGCCCTCGGCTTCGGCATCGTCATCCCGTCCATCCCGATCTTCGCCGACTCGTTCGGCGTCTCCGCCCTGGCCGCATCAGCCGTGGTCTCCGCGTTCGCCCTCATGCGCTTCGTGTCATCTCCACTCGCCGGTGCCTGGACCAACAGGTTCGGCGAGCGCGGCGTCCTGGCGACGGGGCTGGGCATCGTCGCGGTCTCGAGCCTCTTCGCGGGCCTGTCGCAGAGCTACCTGCAACTGCTCATCCTGCGCGGGATCGGCGGCCTCGGCTCGGCGATGTTCACCGTCTCGGCGATGGCCCTGCTCCTGCGGGTGGTGTCGGCCGACCTGCGCGGCCGGGCGGCCGCGGCGTGGCAGGGCGGGTTCCTCATCGGTGGCGTGAGCGGTCCGGCGATCGGCGGCCTCGTGCTCGCCGTCTCGATCCGTGCACCCTTCTTCTTCTACGCCGGCACACTGGCGATCGCCACGGTCGTCGCGCTCGTCTTCCTCTCCCCCAAGCGGATCACCGCGCGCGAGGAGGCGGTGGAGAAATCGGAGGCCGGCGACGACGCGAGGGTCAGCGGCTGGACCGAGCTGAAGCAGGCCCTGGGCACCCGCGCCTACCGCGCCGCGCTCGCGGTCAACCTCGCGTCGGGGCTCACGGCGTTCGGACTGCGCTCGGCACTTATCCCGCTCTTCGTCGTCGAGGCGCTGCGCCAGGGCCCGAGCCTGTCGGGCTGGGCATTCCTCGTCGCCGCCGTCGTGCAGGCGATCCTGCTGCTGCCGGCCGGACGCCTCACCGACCTGCGCGGTCGGCGCCCAGCGATGATCATCGGCAGTGTCGCCAGCGTGATCGGAATGGGGATTCTCGTCGCCGACGACCTGGCAACGGGATCGACGACGCTGGCGCTGACGGTCTTCTTCCTCAGCATGGCAGTGCTCGGTGTTGCCACGGCGTTCCTGGGGTCTGCGCCCTCGGCCGTCGTCGGCGACGTCATGGGCGGTCGCCAAGGCGGAACCGTCGTGGCGGCCTACCAGATGGTGTCGGACTTCGGCGCAGTTGTCGGCCCGCTGATCGGCGGCTTGCTGCTCGACCTCTACGGCTTCGACTGGGCCTTTGCCTTTGGCGCGGCCATCTCGGCCATCGCGCTCGTCTTCGTGCTCTTCATGCCGGAGACGCTGCGCAAGCCCGCTCAGGCGTAGTTTGCGCCAGCAAACGACAACTAGCGGGCGCCTAGTTGTCGATATGTGGCGCAGATGGGGAGCAACGGGCCGAGCGGAGACGCTGCGCAGGCCCGATCAAGCGTAGGCGGGCGCCACGCGCTGCCACGGCCGCGCGGCCTCGATAGCCGACGCGATGCCGAGTAGGAGCGACTCCCCGCCGCGACGCGTGACGATCTGCACGGCCACGGGGGTGCCGGCGTCGGGGTGCACGCCCATCGGCACGACGATCGCGGGCAACTGGGCGACGTTCCACGGCGCGGCATAGGGCGCGTAGCGGATATTCGACAGCATCGTCATGCCCCATCCGCCGTCGTGCCAGCGCCGAGACTCGATCGGCGGGCGAGCGAGGGCAGGTGTGACGAGCACGTCGTACTCCGCGAAGAACGCGTTGGCGTGCGCAATCCACGAGTCGCGCAGGCGCTGGCTCATGAGGGGCGTCTTGCGCACCCAGCGCCCCAGGCGCGCATGACGGCGTACGCGCGGCTCGAGAGAAGACGGGTCGGCAACGGCATCGGCGTCGGCCGCGGTGCCGGCAAACCAGCGCACGAGCCCGGCGATCGCCGCGGCGTTGCCCGCCGAGTCGGTGACCGAGACCGGTTCGGCCCGGCGCACGTCGTGACCGGCCGATCGCAGGATCGCGGCAGCGGATTCGGCGGCCGCGGCAAACGACGGGTCGAGGGTGACACCGGCGACCGGTGGACGGAAGGAAAGCGCAATGCGCAGGCGCTCGTCGGGCGGCGACACGACCGCGAGCGCGGGATCGTCGGCCATCACCGAGAGCAGCAGAGCCGCATCCTCGGTCGTCGTGGCCAGCGCGCCGTTCTCGGACAGGCCGTACCAGTCGGTCTCGCCGAGCTCGGCCGGCACGACACCCAGCCCGGGCTTGATGCCGACCAGGCCGGTGCACGCCGCGGGGATGCGCACGCTGCCCATGCCGTCGTTGCCGTGCGCGATCGGCACCATGCCCGCGGCCACGGCCGCCGCCGAGCCGCCGCTGGATCCGCCCGGCGTGCGCCCGAGGTTCCATGGATTGCGCGTCACGCCGTAGACGGAGTCGGTGGCGCCGTAGACGCAGAGCTCGGGGACGCGCGTGAGCCCGACGACGACTCCACCCGCGGCGCGGATGCGCGACACGATCGTGTGGTCGGCCGACTGGGGAGCGGGACTGGTCGCCGCCGATCCCACGCGCATGGGCTCACCGGCCACCGGGACGTTGTCCTTGATCGCGATCGGCACGCCGGCGAGCGGGAGGTCGGCACGATCGAATCGTTCGTCGACCGCGGCGGCCTCCGCGAGGGCACGCTCGCCGCGCACCACCTGGAAGGCCTCGATCTCGTTATCCCGCTCGGCGATGCGCTCCAGCGATGCCGTCACCTCGTCGACGGCGCTACGTCGTCCCGCGCGCACGTCGGCGGCGATCGACGCGGCCGTGTCGGCCGTACGGGAGGCGGTCATCCCAGCGCGGCCTTGAGGTCGGCACCCGCCAGATGCGCGACTTCGGCGGCATGGTGTCGTTCCGCGTCACTGGCGGCGAGCAGGAGGCCGTCGATATCTGCGGACGCACGAAGGTCTTCACCCTCGGTGAGTCCCTCGGCGGGGTCGAGTCGCTTATCGAGCATCCCGGGCGGATGACCCACGCCTCGGCCGCGGGCAGCCCGCGCGAGGTCCCCGCCGACCTCGTACGCCTCTCCGTCGGCATCGAGACGGCCGATGACCTCGTCGCCGACCTCAAGGCCGCGCTGGGATGACCGCCTCCCGTACGGCCGACACGGCCGCGTCGATCGCCGCCGACGTGCGCGCGGGACGACGTAGCGCCGTCGACGAGGTGACGGCATCGCTGGAGCGAATCGC
>JBJTIQ010000230.1:0-7937 GCA_046095085.1 Actinomycetota bacterium
GCTCGCGCTCGGGGGTCATGAGCACCTCGAGCCAGACATCGCCACTCGCCCCGCGCATCCAGACGCTTGCCGCGTCGCCCGCTGATGACAAGGGAGAGTCGTGATGGCCTGGGTACTCCTGGTCTTTGCTATCGGTGCCGAGGTCTTCGCCACCCTGTCGCTCAAGGCCAGTGACGGCTTCTCGCGGCTGTGGCCCTCGTTGGGCGTGGTGGCCGGCTACACCGTGGCCTTCACGCTCCTGTCGTTCGTCCTCAAGACCCTGGGCGTGGGCCCGGCCTACGCGCTGTGGGCCGCGCTGGGCACGGCGGGTGCTGCCATCGGCGGCTGGCTCATCTTCAATGAGCGGTTGACCTGGGTGACGATGGTGGGCATCGGCATCGTCATCGTCGGCGTCGTCTTCATCACCCTCGGCGAGACGAGGGCCTGAGTCAGCCGGTGACCAGGTCCTCGCGGAACGGACTGGCGGGGTAGGTGCCGAGGATGCGCACGTATTCGGTGTAGAAGGCAAGTTCCTCGAGCGCAAGGTGAAGCGGCCGATCCTGCGGGTGGCCCTGCACATCGGAGTAGAACTGCGTCGCGGAGAACGACCCGCCCAGCTGGTAGGACTCGAGCTTGGTCATGTTGACGCCATTGGTCGCGAAGCCGCCAAGCGCCTTGTAGAGCGCTGCGGGCACGTTGCGCACGCGGAAGACAAAGGTCGTGATGACGGCGCCCGAATATGCGGGCGGCTGCCGCTCCTCGCGCGACACGACGAGGAAGCGTGTGGTGTTGTGGTGCTCGTCTTCGACATCCTCAGCGAGGATCGTCAGCCCGTAGAGATCGGCAGCGAGCCGCGGCGCGAGGGCGGCGACGGTGGGGTCATCCGCCTGGGCCACCTCGCGCGCCGCGCCTGCGGTGTCGTCGGCGACGATCGCACGCCAGCCGTGCTGGCGGATGAGGCGGCGGCATTGGCCCAGGGCATGCGAGTGGCTGCGCACGGTGGTGATGTCGTCGAGGGAGGCCCCGGGCACGGCCATCAACTGGAAGTGGATCGGCATGAAGTACTCGCCGATGATGTGGAGCCCGGAGTCCGGGAGCAGGTGGTGGATGTCGGCCACGCGGCCGGCGATGGAGTTCTCGACGGGGATCATGGCCAGGTCGGCCGCTCCCTCGCTGATGACGCCGAAGACATCCTCGAAGGTCGGGCAGGGGAGGGTCTCGAGGTCGGGGTAGACCTCACGGCACGCGGCGTCGGAGTTCGACCCGGGCTCACCCTGGTAAGCGATGACCGACATGGGCCGAACCCTACTTGTCGCCGGACTTTCCGGACGAACGCGTGGCGTAGGAGAAGGCGGCGAGCGCGAGGACGAGAGCGCCCGCTCCGAGTCCGGTCATCATCGTGGCCTGGGCGTCCTTGCCCTCAACGAGCTCGCCGAGGAACACGACGGCGATGACGGCGACGACCACGCCGATGAGCTTGCCCTTGAGGTCATCCAGCGAGTGGATCTGCAGCCACGCCGGGAGCTCGAGCGACTCGTCGACGAAGAGCTCGTAGAGCCCGTAGCCGATGACGAGCAGGACCGTTGCCAGAAGGAGGGTGTCGACCGCGGCCAGGACGGAGACGACGGACTCCTTGAGGTAGACGTCGGACTGCACCAGCTTGACCGCAGCCGAACCCATGTCCCACAGCCCGATGATGATGAGAATGAGGCCGCCGACGAGGGCACCGAGCGATGGGAGCACGACGACGTAGCGTGACAATTCGATGATCCGACGCACGGTGGCAGGGTACCCTCCGGATACCTCACGGATGCAGGGAGCGTGCCATGACACCCGAGACCATTCTCGACACCCTGGACATCGCGGTCTACAGCAAGGATCGCCAGGGTCGCTACACCTATGCCAACCGCATGGTCCAGGCGATCTTCGGGGCCCCGCTCGACGAGATCGTCGGTCACGACGACAGCGAGTTCTTCGACCTAGAGGTGTCCAACGACCTCAAGGTCAATGACGAAGCGGTGATGACATCCGGCCAGGCCGTCGCGCGCGAGGAGCGCGATGTCGTGAAGGAGACCGGCGAAGAGCGGGTCTACTGGACCATCAAGGCGCCACTCACCGATGGAGCAGGCAACGTCGTAGGGCTGTGCGGGATCTCCCTCGACATCACGGACCGCTCGTAGCCTCCACGGGCGGGTGACTGTCGTGAGTGTGCGGGGGATCGGCGTGCTGGAACCTCTTCAGCAGCAGCCAGGCCACCACGCCGGCGACCGCGACCAGCACCGCCAGCACGACCATCGTGACGGCGAACGACGCGCTGAAGGCGTAGGCGGCATCCGGCAGCACCGACGTGTTGCTGGGCTTACCGCCTGAGGCCGACCACTGCTCCAGCTCGGTCCCTGCTGACGGGCCGAGCTTGTTGGCGACGGCGTTGCGGGTGAGCCCGTCGATGAGCACGGTGGACCCGGCCAGGCCGAGGGCGTACCAGAACTGGCCAACCGTGGTGCGCGACGACGACACCGCCCCGTAGTGCTTGGGGTCGGCCTCCTGCAGGAACAGGCCGCCGTAGGGGATCGCGGGAATGATGAGGCCGAAGCCAGCGACGAGGAGTGCGGGCAGGAAGACCAGCGCGTTCGACGGACGTGCGATGGCGGTTAACGCGAACAGCGCGAGGCCTGCGATGAGGACGACCGTGCCGACGAGGACCGCGCCACGCTGAGAGATGCGACCGGCACCGCGCATGCGTCCGACGACCAGGGCGGCGACGATCCCGGCGAGCAGGAACGGCACCTGCATCAGGGAGAGCGACAGCCCCTTGAGGTCGTTGGCGTACTGGAACAGGTTGCTGAAGGACAGCAGGAGGACGCCGTTGCTGAAGTTGAACACAAGGCCGATGAGCACCGCGGCGATGAAGATGGGCTCCCGGAAGAGGCGGATGGGGAAGACCCCGTCCTCTCCCTTCTTGCGCATCCACAGCGCGAAGAGAGCGAGGACGACGACGCCGACGACGACGGGGATCACGGTCAGCGGTGACGTCAGGCCGTTGGTGGCGTGGGAGACGCCGTAGAGGAAGACGATGATGCCGACCGCGAGGAGCAACTGGCCGGTGAAGTCCCAGGAGCCCTGATGCGCGACACGGGGGCCGTCCTTGGGCAGGAGCGCGAGGGCGAGCACGATGCTCACAAGACTGAGCGCGGGCACGACGACGTAGGCGAGGCGCCAATCCACGCCGACCAGCGACGAGCCGAGGAATGTGATGATCAGGGTGAACAGGCTGGAGCCCGCGGTGAAGAGTCCGAGCGCTGCTGGGAGCCCGCCCTTGCCCGTCGCGAACGTCTTCACGTAGGCGAAGGCCGCGCCGAAGACCGCACCCAGTCCCACACCCGCGAGCGCGCGGCCGATCAGGTAGACGTAGACGTCCGGAGAGAGTGCGACCAGGATGTCGCTCGCCGCGCTGAGCAGAAGTGCTGCCATGAGGATCTTCCGGCGCCCCAGCCGATCCGCCATCATGCCCGTGGTGATCACCGTGGCTGCCAGCACGAACGTGCTGATGCTGGCGGCGAGGGCCGACAGGGTGCCCATGTCGAGGGCCTTGCCGGCCGTCAGGAGTGCGGACGACGAGATGTTGGGATCCGCGGACTGGATGGCAGCTAGCAGCCCCAGGAAGAGCAGGGGGATGAGGGGCTTGCGCGCCTCAGCCACGCCAGGCCTCGACCCCGTCGACGTAGGTCGCCTGGAAAGCAATGTCGGCCCAGCCCTCGGGGTCCGACCCCCAGGGGTTGCCATCGGCGATGCCGAAATCCGCCGCCTTGCCGACCTCGAGCTTGCCGCGGTCATCGGCGTGGATCTGCCAGGCGGCGTTGGTCGTGATGGCCGCGAGCGCCTGCTCCGGCGTTGCGCACTCCGCCGCGTTGAGCACCTGATTATCGGCCTTGGTGCGCCGCAGCACGGCGGTGCGCGCGCTGAGCAGCGGATGCACCGCGGTCACGTTGTAGTCGGAGTGCAGTGACGGCCGCAGGCCGGCCTTATAGGCCGAGGCCACCCGGTCCAGGCGTCCTGCGCGCGCAGGGCCCAGGATCGTGTCCCGGAAGGCCGCACCCCAGTAGTACAGGTGGTTCATGAGGAAGGTGGGGGAGACGCCGAGCTGTGCCATGCGCGTGAGCTGGTCGTCCATGGTGAAGGAGCAGTGCTCGAGGCGGTGGCGCAGGTCCTGGTCGCCGTACGCCGGCAGGATCTCCTCAAGGGCCTCGAGCGCAAACTCCACCGCCGCGTCTCCGTTGGTGTGGATAAGGACCTGCCAGCCGTCGTCGAGACCGGCCCTGATGGCGGCCCGCAGGCCCTCGGGCGTGTAGTCGGCCTTACCGCCGTTATCCTCGCCGAGGTAGGGCTGCAGGAAGTATCCGGAACGACCCTGATTCGAGCCGTCCGCGACGACCTTCCAGCCATCTGCTCGCAGCATCTCGTCACCACTGAAGGGAGTGACGCCCGCGGCCTTCCACATGGCGGCGACCTCGACGGGCGTGTGACCGGGGAGCACGGCGAACTGCGACGTCGACACGCGCACGGGGAATCGCGCCTGGCCGTTGAGCTGGTGCAGGAGTGCGAACTCCTTGGGGCCCGCGAGGGCACCGGTCGCCATGTCGCGGACGGACGTCACGCCCTGCGTGGCGCACGCGGTGAGGATCTCTCGGATGTATCGCGCAACGTCGGCCATCGACGGCTGGGGCAGGCCCTTGAGGATGAGTTGCTCGGCCGGGGGCTCGCCCACGACTCCGGTCATCTTGCCGTCGGCCCGCTCGAAGGTCCCGCCCGGAGGATCGGGGGTGTTGTCGGTGATGCCGGCTGCCTCGAACATCTTGCTGTTGACGTACATGAAGTGGCCCGAGGCGTTCCAGACCAGGACCGGGTTGTCGGGCGCGATCTGGTCGAGCGTAGCGCGCGTGAGCACCGGCTCGCCGGGGTAGAGGCTCGGGTCGAAGTTCTTGAAGCACACGGGCTGACCGGCGGGAGCCTTGGCCGCGGCGGCCTTGATGGCCGCGGTCGCGTCGTCGAGCGTCGGGCAGAGCTCGTGGGTGAGGTCGATGTTGGGGTAGGTCAGCAGCGACGTCCAGATGTGCATGTGCGGATCGACGAGGCCGGGGAGGATGAATCCGCCCGGCTTCAGCGTCGTCGTTGACGCGGTCACGAGTCCCTCGACGTCCGACTGCGATCCGATACCGATGATCGTGCCGCCGGAGATCGCCATCGCCTCGGCCGTCGGCGCAGCCGGATTGTTGGTGACGATGTCACCGCCGACGAGGAGATCCGCGGGGGGTCCGGTGGGGCGCGAGGCTGCGTGGTGCGCGGGTGTCGCCTGCTCCGGAGCCTGCGCCAGCGCCGGGCTCAGGTGCGAGTTCGCGAGTTCCTTGGGGTTGCAGCATGAGGTGCTCGACATCATGGCGTCAGGTTAGGGCGCAAGTCCCGTAGGCGCATGGGGAGACTGCGGGATCCTGCAGGTGGGGCAGACTCCTCCCGTGCCCAACCGCCTCGCCGACTCCACGTCGCCGTACCTCCAGCAGCACGCCGACAACCCGGTCGACTGGCGCGAGTGGGGGCCCGAGGCGTTCGACGAGGCACGTCGTCGCGGGGTGCCGGTCTTCGTCTCCATCGGCTACTCCGCCTGCCACTGGTGCCATGTCATGGCGCATGAGTCCTTCGAGGACGAGGCCACCGCGGCCTTCCTCAACGAGCACTTCGTCAACGTCAAGATCGACCGCGAGGAGCGGCCCGACGTCGACGCCGTCTACATGGACGCCACGGTCGCCCTGACCGGTCACGGCGGCTGGCCGATGAGCGTCTTCGTCGATCCCGACGGTCGGCCCTTCTACGCGGGCACCTACTTCCCGCCCGAGCCTCGGCACGGGATGCCGTCGTTCATGCAGTTGCTGGGCGCGATCTCGGAGTCATGGCGCGAACGCCGTGGTGAGGTGGCGGGAGCGGCCGAGCGCATCACGCAGGCGCTCGCGGCTCGCGCCGAACCCGCTCGCATGGGCGGTGATCCGCCCACCGTCGATCAACTCGAGGCCGCAACTCGCTCGCTCGCAGGCAGCTACGACGCGCGGTTGGGCGGATTCGGGCGAGCGCCGAAGTTCCCCCCGTCCATGGTCCTGGAGTTCCTCCTGCGCCACGCCGCGCGCACGGGCGATGCACAGTCACTGGCCATGGTCGAGGGCACCTGCGAGGCGATGGCACGCGGCGGGATGTACGACCAGCTCGGCGGTGGCTTCGCGCGCTACTCGGTCGACGACGCCTGGGTCGTGCCGCACTTCGAGAAGATGCTCTACGACAACGCTCTGCTGCTGCGCGTCTACCTCCACTGGTGGCGCATGACCGCCAGCCCGCTCGCCGAGCGCGTAGTGCGCGAGACGGCGGAGTTCCTCCTGCGTGACATGCGCACCCAGGAGGGCGGCTTCGCCGCGGCGATCGATGCCGACAGCGAAGGTGTCGAAGGCAAGTTCTACGCCTGGACCCCCGATCAGCTCATCGAGGTCCTGGGCGAGGACGACGGTCGCTGGGCGGCGGCGCTGCTCGAGGTCACCCCGACCGGCACCTTCGAGCACGGGATGTCGACCCTGCAGTTGCTGCGCGACCCCGACGATGCGCCGCGCTGGGCGCGCATTCGCCAGCAACTCTTCGATGCTCGGGCCCAGCGCGTGCCACCAGGCCGCGACGACAAGGTCGTCGCCGCCTGGAACGGCCTCGCGATCGCCGCACTCGCGGAGGCGGGTGCATTCCTCGGCGAGCCCGACTGGATCGAGGTGGCGCGCGGAGCCGCCGACCTGCTGCTGGCCGTGCACCTGGGAGTGGACGACGAGGGCGATCGTCTGATCCGCACATCGCGTGACGGGCGCCCGGGGTCGACCGACGGTGTCCTGGAGGACTACGCCGACGTGGCCGAGGGATTCCTCGCGCTGTACTCCGTCACCGGCGAGGAGGAGTGGCTGGCGTTCGCCGGGGTGCTCCTCGACGTGGTGCTCGCGCACTTCGGCGACGGCCATGGCGGCTTCTTCGACACCGCGGACGATGCTGAGAAGTTGGTGCTGCGTCCGCGCGATCCCTCGGACAATGCCACGCCGTCGGGCTGGCTCGCCGCCGCGCAGGCACTCCTCACCTACGCCGCGATCACGGGGATCGACGAGCACCGTTCGGCGGCCGAGCAGTCGCTCGGCATCGTCGGCGAGTTCGCCGAGCGGGCACCACGCGTGGTGGGCTGGGGCCTGGCGACTGCGGAGGCGATTGTCGACGGTCCGCGCGAGGTCGCCGTGGTGGGCGCGTCGGATGATCCCCGGACCCGTCGGCTCCATGACCTGGCCCTGCTCGGCACGGCGCCCGGCGCCGTGGTGGCCGTGGGGCCCCCGGGATCGGCCGTGCCCCTGTTGCGCGACCGCCCCCTGGTCGACGGGCATCCGGCCGTGTACGTCTGCCGGCACTTCGCCTGCCAGGCCCCGATCACGTCTGACGACGCCCTGATCGCCGACCTGCACGTACGCGTGCCGACGTAGGGCTAGCCTGTTGGGCGTGGGCCTGAGCGATGTCGTCTACGGCGTCTACGAGCGCCGTCTGCGCCGCCAGATCCCCGCGGAGCGCCGACCCCGCCACGTGGGCGTGATCCTCGACGGCAACCGTCGGTGGGCGACGAGCCAGGGCAGCGGGTCGGAGGCCGGCCACCGTGCGGGCGCCGCCAAGATCGTGGAGTTCCTCGGCTGGTGCGAGGACGCTGACGTCGAAGTCGTCACCCTCTGGCTGCTGTCGACCGACAACCTGAATCGTCCCGAGACCGAGCTGCGCGCCCTGCAGTCGATCATCGAGGAGACGGTCACGGGCCTCGCCGAAACGCGACGATGGCGCATCCACCCGGTGGGAGCGCTCGACCTACTGCCCGACCGCACGGCGCGGCTGCTCAAGGAATCCGAGGAGAGCAC
>JBJTIQ010000231.1:0-24432 GCA_046095085.1 Actinomycetota bacterium
TTGACGGGCCCGACGTCCTTGCCTTTGACGCCCGCCTCGCCGGTGATCGCACCGACAATGTCGCCCGGGGTCACGCCGGCCTTGCGGCCCACGGAGATCCACAGCCGCGACTTACCTGACGCGGGGGCGTTGCTCGCGCCGACCGGGCGCCCGTCGTACTTCCCGCCCTTGCCCCCCTTGGCGCTCTTGGTGTCCTTAGCCCGGCCTGTGCCTCCGTTGTCGAGCGAGGCGGAGAGCTCGCGGTCGTCGTCCTCGACGTCGCCGCCGGAGCTGGCGTGCACGAGTGCGAACGCCGCGAGAAGGGCCGTCTCGGGGTCGCGCTCATCGAGCAGCTCGGCCACCACGCCTTGGTAGGACTCCAGGCGCGCCTGCTGCGCGGGGTCGTCGAGGAGCTCTTCGATTGCCTCGCGCGTGCGTTCCAGGCGCAGCGTTCGCACGTCGGCGATACTCGGCACCTTCTCGATCGGGATGGTCGTACCGATGAGCTTCTCGATCGACGCCAGCATCCGGCGCTCGCGCGGCTCGACGAGGCTGAGCGCGACCCCCTCGCGCCCCGCACGGCCCACGCGGCCGATCCGGTGGACATAGATTTCCGGCGACGAAGGCAGGTCGTAGTTGACGACATGCGAGAGATGGTCGACGTCGAGGCCGCGTGCAGCGACGTCGGTGGCGACCAGCAGGTCGGTGGTGCGGGCGCGCAGTCGACCCATGACGCGATCGCGCTGGTCCTGCGTGAGGCCGCCATGCAGAGCCTCGGCCTGGTAGCCGCGAGCCGACAGAGCCTGCGTTAGGTCGTCGACTTCACCGCGTGTGCGGCAGAAGATGATCGCCGCGGTCGGATCCTCCGCGTCGAGGATGCGCATAACCGCCGCCGGTTTGTCGAACCGCTTGACCACGAAGGCCGCCTGACGCACGCGCGGCACGTCGCTGGTCTTCTCTGTCGGAGGTGCGATGGCGACACGTTCGGGGTGGCGCAGGTGCTTGCTGGCGAGCTTGTCTATGCGCTTGGGCATGGTCGCCGAGAAGAGCACGGTCTGCCGCGAATCGGGGGTCATCGCCAGGATGGTCTCGATGTCTTCGATGAAGCCCATCTCGAGCATCTCGTCGGCCTCGTCGAGCACGACCGTGCGCACGTTGCCCAGGCGCAGCGAGCCGCGGTTGCACAGGTCGAGCGCGCGGCCCGGCGTAGCTATGACGACGTCGACGCCGCGGCGCAGCGCCTCGATCTGCTGGCGCGCCGGCGCTCCACCGTAGATGGCGACCAGTCGCACGCCCACGGACTTGCCGTAGCTGGCGAAAGCCTGCGCCACCTGCAGCGCGAGTTCCCGCGTGGGCACCAGCACCAGGGCGCCGGGCTCCTTGCCGCGCTCACCGGGCTCCAGGCGCTCCAGGATCGGCAGGGCGAAGGCCGCGGTCTTGCCCGTGCCCGTGGCGGCCTGGCCAAGCATGTCGCTGCCGGAGATCAGCAGCGGGATGGACGCGGCCTGGATCGGGGTGGGCTCCTCGTAGCCGAGGGAGGTGAGAGTGGAGAGGAGATCTCCCCTCAGTCCCAGGGAGGCAAAGTCGAGACCTGGGGTATCCATGGGGCGGACGCTACCTCAGCAGACGCGGACTCCCTAACCCGTGCTTATCCCTCATCGGGCGACGCCCGCGGCCTTCAGTGCAGTGCGAATCTGCTCGCCGACCGGATCTCCCTTGAGCACGAACGCCGTCGCTTGATCGAGGGGCGCCGCCACCGTCTGCGTCGTATCGCCGGGGAACTCCTCGCTGGTGAGGGCGTGGACCCACGTGCCGGGCGGAAGGGTCACCTCGACGGTGCGTCGGCCCGATGCCATCACCGGAGCCACGAAGAGGTGGTCGCCGAGGAAGAAGGTGTTGTCCTGGTCGGCTGCCTTGGTGCCGGGATAGACCAGCGAGGGATGCCGCATGGCGGGCATGCCGGTGTCGACGGTCTCTGCGATGACCGTGCGGCGGTAGTCGCCTAGGGCGGCGTAGATGCGCGTTCCGTAGGCGAATGCCGAGGCCTGTGTGTCGTCGGTATAGACCTGCAGATTGCGTGATGGCTGGTTGCCCTCATGCGTGCGCATGAAGGTGCCGAAGGCCTCCATCTGGGCCCAGCGGCCGATCAGCTCTGGCCCGCGCACGTAGTTGACGACCGCCACGCTGGTGTAGCCACCCACGTCGGAGTGCATGAGCGGCCATCCGGCAGCGCCGGATGCGTGGATGCCGTAGAGCGCAGATGGCATACCGTCTTCGACCGCGAAGCTCACCATCTGGTCGCCGCCCCAAAACATAGGAGCGTCCTCGGCGCTGGCCTGAGTGCCCGACCGCATCCATGCGGCACAGTCCGGCTTGCCCGCCTTGTCACAGGCCGCGCGCACCGTGTCTGCCCACAGTCGGGGGTATTGGTTGTGCAATTGCGCTCCGCTTCCTCCCTGAAGGACCGCGTCGTAGGGCAGACCTTCGCCGAAGTCGGCCATCATCCCGGCGACCTTGCCACCGAGCACGTCGTTGGCGATCACGTCGATGAACCACGAGCGGGCCTTGGGATTGGTCAGGTCGATCAGCGCCGCCATGAACTGCCCTTGATCCTGCAGGTAGGGCTTGCCCTTCGAGGTCTTGACGAAGTAGCCCTTGCTTGACGCTTCCTTAAAGAGATTGCGCGTGGGCTTGGGCTTCTTGGTGGCTGGGTCGACGAGCATGGGATTGACGTAGGTGAGCACCTTGATGCCCTGCTTGTCGAGATCATCGACGAGCGTCTCCCAGCCGGGATACCACTCTCGATCGAGCTGCCAGGTCCACCAAAGCCGGTCGCCGAAGCTCGTGGTGCGACGTCCCACCCAATCCTGCAGCCATACGGCCGAGACTTCACCGCCTGCGTCCAGGACCTTCTGCAACTTCTCGCGCACGGCGGTGGTGCCACCCTGGAGTCCGAGGATCGCCCCGCGCGATGTCCAGTCAGCAGTCCCCGGAATCGTGCGTCCGGCGTCACGACGCTTGAGCGCGTCGGCAGGTGAGGACCCTGCGACCAGGTGGAATTGGACGCGCGGTGAGCGCATCTCGATGTTGAGCGCGGATCCGGAGCGCAGGTCGACCGTGCCAAATGCGTATTCACCTGCACCGATGACACGACCTGCATGTGAGCCTGAAGTAAGCCACGTGGGCCATGCGGCATAGGTGTTGGCCAGCGTCCCGGCTCCTCCTGGCTCAACGACGTTGACGGTGTTGCTGATCGGCTGCTCACCACGGCCCACGCCCTGCTCCCGCACCATGATCGGGAAGAGCGTGCCCGAAAGGTCATATGCCCGGTATTGCGATCCGAAGCCGTGCACTGCCTCATTGGGAGCGAGACCTTGCACGAAGAGCACGCTGCTCAGAGGCTTCTTGCCGATGGTTCCTGTGGTGACGTCAACGGTGAGTGCATCGACCGTGTCATCGAGTTTGGCGGTGCCAAGGGTCATCGACCACGTGGTGCCATTCGCCTTGCCCTTGGCGATGCTGCCGCTGAAGGTCACGGTGCCAGGGCCCGTCTTGGCCGATGCAATCGACTGGTCGGAGAGCGTCAGGCTTCTCTTCACCTCTGGATAGAAGGCACCTTGATCTTCGTAGACCTTCAACTGCGACATCGAGCCGACGATGAATGCCTGGCCCGCGACATTGCTCCACACGTCGGCGTTGAGGCTCGTGTCCTTGACGGCGAGAAGCCCAGTGGTGGCATCGAGCGTCACCGAATAATTGCCTACGGTCCATGAGCCGGCGGCCGATGAACTGACGGTCAGGGTGCCGGGCACGAGCGGATCGAGACGATCGACGGCGTCCTTCGGGTCTAGGTTGCGAGGTGCTGGGTCGACCGGCCGGGCGAGGGCCGCGGGCGCGACGGTGACGGTCAGCGCGATGGCGGCGACAACCGCGGTCATGCGGCGCACGGTGCTGAGCATGGCAACCTCCCCAGAGCTCTGTCGGGAGGCTAGCCGGAGAAGGGAACTTATGCGCGGAGACGGCTGCACAGTCGAGCGGGCACCCTCCTCCATCCGAAGGCAAGGTGGTCATCGCAGGGTGTCGTGGTCATGAGCGAACCCTCAGGTCTCGACCCTGTGGAGGGCCAACTAGCCCAGGCGTCGTTGCTCGCCCTCCGCCGAAAACACGTAGAAGCGCTCAGGGCGCACGCGGACCGCGTCTCCGAGTGACGGCCGCGTGGCGGGTGTAGTGCGCACGACCATCGTCACGTCTCCGTCGGGGGTGGAGACAGTGCCGTAGACGTAGGTGTCGGCTCCCAACGCCTCAACGAGTTGGACTCTCATCAGGGTGCCGTCGTCATCGATACGAAGGTCCTCAGGTCGGACTCCCAGGAGCACTCGAGGACTCCCCGCGAGGGAGAGAACGTCGCGAGTCACCGATACGCGACACCCCCCTAGGTCGACTCCGCCGTCGACGATGGGCACCTCGACAAGGTTCATGCTGGGAGACCCGATGAACTGCGCGACGAAGGCGTTGACAGGAGACGCATAAAGCTCATCGGGTGTCGCGACCTGCTGGAGAACGCCGTCACGCATCACCGCAACCCGGTCACCCATCGTCATTGCCTCGACCTGGTCGTGGGTGACATAGATCGTCGTGGTGCCCAGTCGTCGCTGCAGCGTGGCGATCTGAGTGCGTGTCTGGACGCGCAGCTTCGCGTCCAGATTGCTGAGAGGCTCGTCCATGAGGAATACCGCTGGTTCGCGCACGATGGCGCGACCCATGGCGACACGCTGTCGCTGTCCCCCGGAGAGCGCCTTGGGGCGACGATCGAGATAGTCGTGGAGGTCGAGAAGACGAGCTGCCTCCTCGACGCGCCTCGCAATCTCGGCCTTGGGGGTCTTGGCGATCTTCAGAGCGAAGCCCATGTTTTCGGCCACTGTCATGTGGGGATAGAGGGCGTAGTTCTGAAAGACCATCGCGATGTCTCGGTCTTTCGCGGCAACGCCGGTAACGTCGCGATCACCGATCAGAATGCGCCCGCTCGAGACTGGCTCCAGCCCGGCAACAGCGCGCAGGCTTGTGGACTTGCCGCATCCAGAAGGTCCTACCAGCACCAGGAATTCTCCCTCGGCCACTTCAAGATCGAGATTGCTGACAGCGGGGGAGGTCATACCGGGATAGGTCACACTGACACCATCGAACGTGACGCCCTGCGACATCACAGACTCGTATCGTGCTTGCGACGTTCGTCCATGACGAACTCCTCCTCGTGGGAGTAGTCGGGTGCGGGAAATGTGCTGGTGATATCAATTGCGCGTCCCTCGGCAGATGACTGTATAGCCGCGAGCATGACCTCAAGCACGTGAAAGGCTTGCTCCGGCCGCGTGACGGAAGGGACTCCGCGTTCGATGCACGAGACCAGGTGGTTGAGTCCGTCGGTCCAGGGCCAGTCGGGGGCCTGCTCCTCGAAGACCTCCCAGTGGCCGACCGAGGAGCGCCACATTTCGAAGCCTCGCGGGGCCCAGTCGTCGCCGAGCATGTCCATGCTGCCCTCTAGGCCGTAGAGCTCGATAGCGGGGGCGCGACCGTACTTTTGGATCGTGAATCCTGTGGTGACCGAGCCGTAGACCTCGTTGCCGAAGTCCAGAAGCACGTGAGCGTTGTCGTCGGCAGTCACGGGCATTGGCTTTCCATTGACCGGTCGCTCCTTGATCGCGGTGCCGACGAGCGCGGTCACCCGCTTCACCGATCCAAGGAAGCCGCATAGGCTGGTCACGTTGTAGACGCCCAGGTCAAACAGCGCACCTCCACCTGGCTGATAGAACCACTCACCCCACCACGGTCCTGACCATCCGTAGAGCGCCCGCGCAAGCTTGACGTCTCCGATCTCTCCGGCCTGCAAGCGCCGATGCATCTCGCGGTAGGTCGGCGAGAGCAACACGTGGGGGGCGCAGACGAGAAGATGGCCGGATGACTGGCTGAGACGCACGAGCTCGGCGGCTTCCGCGAGTGACGTGGCCATCGGCTTCTCGACCAGCACATGCTTGCCCGACTGGTAGGCGCTCGAGGTGAGGGCCCCATGCTCGTTCATGCTGGTGAGGATCAAAATCGCATCGATGCCCGGATCGGCGATGATGGCCTCAGGTCCTGCGGCCTGGGCAGCCTCCGGGAACAACTCGATTGCCTCGGCGCGCATCTGGGCAACCGGGTCGTAGACGCTGACGACCTCGGCACGACCGGCCCGTACCAGTGGGTCGAGGACCAGCGCGTAGCGCTTGAAGACACGACCCAGGCCAATGATTCCGATGCGCACGGGGGATGACACGCGAACTCTCCTATTCCTTGATGGAGCCCGCGAGGATCCCGCGGGTGAAACTGCGCTGCAGCAGTATGAAGACGATGACGACGGGCGCAATGGTGATGAGGGACGCCGCGCCGAGGTAGGCGAAGTCCGTGCGTCGAGCGCCCTCGAAGTTGACCAGAGCCATGGGCGCCGTCTGAAGGTCGGAGCCGGAGAGCATGACCAGCGGTAACAGGAAGTCGTTCCAGTTCCAGACAAAGAACAGCACGGCAAGGGTAAGCATTTGGGGCCTAGCCAGCGGCAGCAAGACCTTGGTCAACGTACGCCAAGTGTTGGCGCCATCGATCCAGGCCGCTTCCATGAGAGATCGAGCGGACTGCACGAAGAATGCACGCATCCAGAAGGCACCGAAGGCAACGGAGAAGCCGATCTGCGGAAGGATCACCGACCAGTAATTGTTGTCGAGGTTGAACCGCCTCATGTCGAGGTAGAGCGGCACAATCATCGATTCAAGGGGCATGAGGATGCCGAGTACGAGTAGCGCGAATATCGCTGTGCGCCCCGGGAAATTCATCAGGGCAAAGGCATAGCCGGCGGGGATGCTCAGGGCAACAGAGAGCACAACCACGACGATCGTGATGATCAGGCTCGTCTGAATGGCGGCTCCGAAGTCGCCCTTTTCCCAAACGTCTGCGTAGTTGCCGAAGTTGGTCGCCTTTGCGATATCGATCTTGATGCCGACCTTGCCCGGCTCACCGAGCGACAGGATCACCACGCCGAGGAGCGGGCCGAGGGATATGAGGGCCGCCAGGCTGAGGACTAGGTAGCCGACGATGGTGTCGCGACGGCTGATCATGCGTCTCTCCGACCGGCGCGCGCAATGAGGAGATTGGCCGCGACGATGACAGCGATGAGGACGGTCCCCATAGCCGCCGCCGCGCCGATCTGAGCCACCTTGAATGCCTGCTGATAAACGAGATAGCTCGGAACGACGGTTGCGTTGCCTGGCCCACCCGAGGTCATCACGTAGATGATGTCGAAGTTGCGCAGCGCTGCCGTCACCGTCAGCACTAGGGCGACGACGATCTCGTAGCGAAGACCGGGAAGCGTGACGGCCCGGAACTCCATCCAGGGGCCGGCTCCGTCGAGGCGAGCGGCTTCGTAGAGCTCGAGCGGAATCTTCTGCACGCCGGCCAGTAGCAGGGCAAGAACGAGACCGAACATGACCCAGGTGCCGACCATGCCGACGCTTGGCAAGGCCCACGTGAAGTCCCCGAGCCAGGGCTGCGCCAAAGCTCCGAGGCCCACCGCCTCCAGGAAGGAGTTGAGCGGGCCGCGCGGGGCCAGGATCCACCGCCAGATGACAGCAATCGCGGTTGGGGCGATGACGTAAGGCAAGAAGAGTGCGGTGCGATAGAACGCGACTCCGCGAATGCGGCTGCGATGCAGCACGCTGGCGAGAAAGAGTCCGATCGCGATGGGAATCAGTGAGTAGAACACGATCAATTCGAAGGCGTGCACGAAGGCCGAACGCAGCACGGGGTTGGTGACGATGTCGATGTAGTTGTCGATGCCTACGAACTCCATGCGCGTAACGCCATTGCCCTTGAAGAAGGACAGGTAGATCGAGTGAATGAAAGGGATGAAGACGAAAAGGGTGTAGATCAGGGCGGCGGGAAGGATGTAGAGGTAGGCGACCGAGCGGGCCTCCCCCGGCACCCGTCTGCGGGGGGACGGCGTAGGCCGCCCCCCCGCAGTAACCGGCAGTGAACTCAGGCTCACGGAGGTTACGAAGCCTTTCGCTCCGCCGTGAAGGCGCCGTAGTCGGCCTGCAGAGCGTCGACGAACTCCTGCGGGGAGATCTCCCCGGCCATGAGTGCGGTCGACGACTGCGCGATGGTGTCGTACCAGGTCGGCGTCGCCCAGTCGGGGAAGCCGATTGGAGTGCCGTTGGTCATGATGTTGACCCACTCCGTGATGGCATCGGCCGACACGCCCACCAGGCCATTTGCCTCGACCAGCGCGGCCTCATTGCCCGAAATCGTGGCTGGCACCTGGCCGGCCTTGATCCAGATCTCCGAAGCCTCCGGGCTGGTGATGAAGTCGATGTACTTCTTCGCCAGGTCCGGGCACTTGGCAGCGGTCGGTACCGACCAGGGAAGGTCGCCACTGGCGATGGCACCGATCTCCGAAGCCGATGCCAGTGGGAACGGCACGAGGCGGAAAGCCTCGGGGGTATCCGACTGGAAGACGTTCCATGAGCCATTCAGCGCGAAGAGTCCCTCGCCCTCGGCAAACATGCCGAGGACCTCGGTGCTGTCGAGCGCTGCCCAGCCGTCGGTCAGATAGCCATCCTCCGCCCACTTGCGCATGGTCTCTGCGGCCTGCAGGGTCTCCGGCGGCAGCTGCTCGTTGACGCCGTTGATGACATCCGTGACCGTCTGCGGCGAGGTGTAGCCCATCAGCAGGTTGGCCCAGAGCCAGATCTGCTCACCGCCGTCGGTCGCACCGAACATCAGTCCGGGTACGCCCGCGTCCTTTGCCTTGGCGAGCATGCTCTCCATCTCATCGCGTGAGGCAGGCGGGGCGGTGATGCCCAGCGACTCCGCGACGTCCATGTTCATGTAGAGGCCGACCCACGCTCCAGTCGCGGAAACGCCGTAGAGCTCACCGGCACCCATGTCGCGGCCATCGGGGCTGAAGCGTCCGTTGAGCGCGATCAGGGACTCGCCCTGGCGGCCGGCCCAGTCGTTGGCGGTGGCAATGTCATCAAGGGGCTGCACGAGACCGGAAGTGACCAACTGGCCGAGGGAGCCGTATCCCTGATTGACCTGGGTGACGTCGGGTACGTCGTCTCCGGACAGCTGCAGTGTGAGCGTGTCGACTAGTTCGGTGAAACCCTTCACCTGGAAGTCCACGGTCACTCCGGGGTTAGCCGCCTCGAAGGCCGTGTTGAGCTCGTCGTATCCGGCGAGGAGGGCGTCGGATCCGCCGTTGCCACTTTGGACCTTCAGTTCGGTGCACTCGGCCGGAGCCGGTGCGTCGGTGGGTGCCGGTGCGGCACTCGATGAGGCCGGTGCAGCGCTGCTGCTCTCGGTGCTGGACCCTCCCGATGAGCAGGCCGCAAGGACCAGGCCCATGGCGGCGATGCTGACCACCGCCGCACTTCGAGGGCGGAGGAAGGAGCTCAGCCCCCGCCTCCCTACTGATGCATTACTCATGTGTGAACCTCGTTCCTTTCGGTTGATGCCCAGGAGGGCGAAGCAGCTTCCTCGGGGGAGGGAGCGGACTGCAGGTCGGCATACAGGGAGAAATGCCGACAGCACACCAGCACGGAGGCTGGCCAGTCTGGGTCGTAGTCATCCACCGCGCTGATGCGACGGACGGCGGTGCGCTTCGACTCACCGGGAGCGACGAGCACGGCCCGATGAGTGTTGTCGATGATGGTGGCGATCCCCACGCTGATGCCCTGCCGTGGAACATCATCGAGATTTGTGAACTCGGGAAAGGTGCCGAGATTGTCACGACGCGTCGACTCTGCGAGGTCGATGATGCGCGTGCGTGATTGGCGTGATGAACCGGGGGGATTGAAGGCGACATGGCCGTCGCTGTCTCCGGAGGCGAGGATGAACAGGTTAATGCCACCCGCCTCGCGCAGTCTCGCGTCGTAGGCCTGCGGGGAGCTCGCATCGGGGAGCCAAACGTTATCTGGGGAGATGCCCATGCACTCGGGGGCGGCTGCATTGAGAGGCCCGACGATCTCGTGGTGAGCGAAGCGCTCCACTGAGCAGTGCATGCCCGGGTCGATGCGCCGAGGGCCATCGCCATCATCGATGACGTAATCGTCCATCATCACGATGACGACGTGGCGCAGGTCCAGCACTCGCTCGCGCACGATCTGCGCCAGTGCGGCGTAGGTCGTGCGCGGGCTACGACCCCCGGGGCAGCCCAGAAGGTAGCGCTCACCGCGCCGTCGAGCTTGTTCGATGCCGTCGGCGATCTCCACGGCGAGGGCGACGCCCATGGCCCCGGCGTCGGCAAACACGACGGGCGCGGTCACGATGTGGACTCCACGGGCCACCGATCCGCGAGCCATCGGTGGTTGGCCGACTGCTCGGCAGCGACCTCAGGCAGCTGCTCGGCGGAGGTGGGGGCGCGATCCTGCTCGACGACCAGCCAGCCGTCGTAGGAGTTGCGTGCGAGTTGGTGTAAGACGCCGTCGATATCGACGTCGCCAGTGCCGAGAGGCACGCACACGCCCGACCACCACTCGTCGAAGTCGGTGCGGCCGGTCGCCTTTGCTCTGGCGAGCGCCTCCATGCGCACGTCCTTGATGTGAATGTGATCGATGCGAGTTGCCCAGTCGCGCGCGCACGCCACAGGGTCGGCTCCGGCGAGGGCCATGTGGCCGATATCCAGGGTGAGTGTTACCTCGGTGGTGTCGAGGAGACGTTCGACCTCCCACGCGGACTCGACGTATGTGGAGATGTGGGGATGGAACGACGCGGCGAGCCCGTTTGAGCGCGCCAAGTCGACGGCCCGCTCGAGCCGACGTCGGGCCAACTCCCAGCGCGCGTCATCGAGAGCGAGTTCGCGAGTGGTACGCGCGGGATTGACAAGGAGCTCAGCCGAGCCCTCGTCAGCCAGGATGGCCAGTGTCGCCCCGGTGGCCTGTAATTCGTCGCAGGTGATGGCCATCCGCGCGATATCGGCCTCGAAGGTGTCGTCATCGAGCGCCAGGTGCAGGGGCACGTAGGCACCGATGGCGCGCAGTCCGGTTTCAGCGAAGACCCGGGCGGTCTCCTCGGGGGTTCCGAAGAGGCCGGGCGGCCCGAGCTCGCTGCCGTCATACGAGGCATCGGCCAGAGCGCGGAGCATGTCGGCAGGAGCAGCCGAGCCGGCCGTCGTGCCGAAGATGCCAAAGCTGACCGGGGCATTGCCGATGCCGCTCATGCCGCTTCACCTGCCACACGCAGCCCCGCTTGTCGGCCTGCCTGAGCAGCGAGGGCCTGCAGGCAGCGGATGTCGAGCAACGCTCCCTCGGCGTCGCACATGACAGGGGCGCCGTCGCGGATGCTGGCAGCGAAGGCCTCAAGTTCGCGGACGAAAGCGGTGGTGTTGCCCGAGAAGATCTCCTCGCGATGGCGCACGCCATCGACAACCGCTTCGACCACCATCCGTGCGCGATGGTGGGCGAGATAGGGACCGGGCATCGAGATCGTGACCCGCCCGGCGCTGCCGATGACCTTGACCTCCTCGTCGTACTCGGGGTAGTCCGGCACCCAGTTCCAGGAAAGTTGTGCCTGCACACCGCCGGGCAACCGGCCCACCGCCATGATGCGCGGCGGCTCCAACGGCGGGGCGTCGCCGAGGGTGGGCTCGACGCTCACGAAGTCCCACGAATCCGGTAGGCCCAGCCCGAGAGCTCGAAGCAGGGCCATCTCATGGACGACGGAACCCAGCAGGACGTCGGCGTAGAGGCGGCGGACACCCAGGGAGGAGTCCGCGACGGCCTCGTCGTTGCGAGCCTCGGTGTAGGTGCGACCCGCCGCGACCACATCGGGGTTGGGCGAGTCAGCGGGCAGGAGATTGACGTGCTCGAACTGACATTCGTCAGTGGGGTGCAAGACGGTGACCCGAGCCACGCGCACGGTGCCGATGCGAGCAATGGCGGCGCGTGCGGGGGCGATGATGTCGTCGTGGGCCTTCATGGTGCCCACCTGAAGCACGCGATCGGTGTCGAGTGCCAGCGCGATCAACCCCTCGATTTCTGCCCGTGAGTGGCCCAGTGGCTTCTCGGCAAAGACGTGCTTGCCGGCTCGAAGGGCACCGGCCACGATCTCGCCGTGCGAACCGGGGGTGAGCACCAAGACAGCATCGACCCCCGGATCTGACACCACCCGGCTCCAGTCGTCGGTGGCCGCGACGTCGCCGGGCAGCCTCTCGGCCACGGCGAGCGCGAGACTGGGGGAGGCGTCGCAGACGTGGGTGACCACGAAGTTGGCGCGGAGGGTCTCGAGGTTGGGCAGGTGGACACCCTGGGTGATCAGGCCCAGACCCACCACGCCCACTCGGATCGGCGCCACGCAGGCACCTCCCTCCCTTTGGGGCTGAACCTACCTACTGGTCTGCAAATGTCAACACTGGTTCAAATAGAGACCATCGTGCTACTGTCGCGCCACCATGCGCAGCGATACGCGGGAGCGGCCCGGGGGGCGCAGCCCATCCCTGAGCGCCTACCGGGCATTGACCTCGAGCCTGGCCGCGGGACGGTGGCCGCCCGGTTCACTGCTGCCGAGCGAGCGAGCGCTCGCCGAAGAACTCGGCGTCAGCCGCACCACCTTGCGCCACGCTCTGAAGGAGCTCGCCGATGCCGGATTCCTCGAGCCTGCGCCGCAGCGTGGCTGGTTTGTCGCCCGTGCATACATCAGCGAAGGCCCCAATGTCTTGGCCGGCTTCTCCGAGGCTGCGGCTGCACGCGGCCTCACTGCGGGTTCACGAATCGTCTCTGTTGAGGTGCGTCCATGCGCTTTCGAGATGGCTGAAGTCCTGGGCATCCCGCCGGCCTCTGAGATCGTCGTGCTCGAGAGAGTGCGAACGCTCGATGCGCTCCCTGTCGCAGTTCAGACGCTGTCACTGCCACACCGTCTCGTCCCCGAACTGCATCGAGCCCTTAGCGACGAGGCGTCTCTCTATCGGCTGCTGAGTGAGAGATACAACCTCACGCCCTCGCGTTGTGACTACACGTTGCAGGCTGAGGCGGCCACATCGCATATCGCGAAGTTGCTCGACGTAGCCCCGGATTCGCCTGTGCTCGTAGGGCACGAGGTCACGATCGACACCCAAGACCGCGTCATGGCGGCGGGCCGCATGGTCTACCGCGGCGACGCCTACCGATTTACCGCCACACTCTTCAGACTCTGACCCTGCGAGGAGATGACATGGCTCGGCGCGCAACCCCCCGACCTGTGTACGCGCAGCCACAGGCCATCACGACCGATTCCGTCACTCGACATCTCTGGGGAGATGCCGAATCGGGCTACGTCGGCGACGAAGTGCTGCTCTCGACCGACACTCTGCACGCCCTCATCTTCACCCTGCCTCCAGGCGGCTCGTTTGGTCACTCCCCGGACAACCGCACGGTCTTCGCCGCCGACGAGGTCTACCGCGTACTCGAAGGCACTATCGCCGTCATCGATCCGGCAGCGGGGCAGGTGGTCAAGGCGACAGCCGGCGACTGCGTGTTCTTTCGACGCGATACCTGGCACCACGGAGTCAACTGGGGCACCGGACCGGTCCGTGTGCTGGAGTACTTCTCACCGCCGCCCGCGACCGGGGCGTCATCTGCCTACGCAAAGACGGTGCCGTATCTCGAGCAGCCGGTGCACGCTGACAACTCCGTGCTGGGTGTCTGGCCGATGGATCGTACGTCGATCGAGAGCAAAGACGCCCTCCACCTCGTCCAGGAGCGAGACATGCGTTGGCGGGTCGAAGGCGCTGTGCAGGTGGGAGTCGTGTGCTCGACAGAGCACCTCACCGTCGTCGACATCGAGGTGCTCCCCGGCCATGCCAGTGCAGTGCGGCGCCACCAAGGCGATGCCCTCCTCCATGTCACGGAGGGCGAGATCCACGTGCACACCCCAGATGCGGAGTCGGCCACATGGTGGCGGGTGCGCTCCGGCGAGTCGATGGCAATTCCCGATGGCTTCGGATATCGGCTGGTGAATCAGTCCGGTGCACCGGCGCGCCTTATCGGTGGCAGTGCACCCGGATACCTCCGTGACTAGCACCGTCACCCTCGGTGTCGACATCGGCGGCACCAAGACACGCGTCGCACTGGTCGATGAGTTCGCCAGCATCGTCGCCATCGACGAGACGCCGACTGGAGGCGTCCCATCCGCCGACCCCGGACTGCGGGTCTCCTACGACATCGCCGCCCGCATGGCGGCCCGGGCCAGCTCCAGCGGCTTGAACCTACGGGGAGTCGGCGTAGGAGTGCCGGAGTTTGTCGAGCCGGATGGCCGGCTGCACAGTGCCCTGGTCATTGCCTGGGATCAGCAGCCACGTGAACTCTTCGCCGAGCTGGGGCCGACCGTGGTGGAGAGCGACGTACGCTGCGGTGCCATCGCAGAGTCTCAGCTCGGAGCTGGCCGTGGGCTGACCTCCATGCTCTATGTCAGCGTCGGAACCGGCATCTCCTGCGCGCTCGTCATCGATGGGCAGCCGTGGTCGGGGCACCGCGGCGAAGCGATCTCGCTTGGCGAATTCCCCGTTGACCGATCGGCCGACCGGCAGTCGACCAGCACTCTCGAGGAGTTCGCCTCCGGCGGCGCCATGGGCCGACGCTATGGCGGGGTCGTTGGCGCCAGGGACGTCATGCGACTCGCAGCCGCTGGAGACAAGCGCGCACGTGCCATCGTCGAGAGTTCGGCATCGGCCATCGGCTCGGCGCTCTCCTGGGCTGTGAGCATGGTCGACCCGCAGATGGTGGTGCTCGGCGGTGGGATGGGAAGTTCAGGCGGGGAGTGGTTCGACCGCGTCCGCGACCGCTACCGCTCACTGGGAAGCCCCGGCATACCCGACATCGTGACGGCACAACTCGGCGCAGACTCTGGAGTCATCGGAGCCGCCCTCGTCGCACGGGCCTAGCGCTTAGGCTGCCTCCATGATCCATTCATTCCAGGCACGCGACATCGTCACCGAGCGCTCGGAGCTTCCCGCCGAGAAGTGCGTGACCCCGGGCATCACCACCGCGATCGCCGAGGTCGTCAGCGACGTCGGCCTCGAGGTCGGCGTATGGGAGCACAGCGTCGGCACCTCGACCGACACCTACGACGACGAGGTCTTCGTGGTGATCGAAGGCAGCGGCACCGTGACCGACCAGCACGGCAATGTGATCGAGCTCGCGCCAGGGGTTGTGGGCGTGCTGCACCCCGAGGACGAGACCACGTGGGTCGTCACCGAGCCAATCCGCAAGGTGTGGATCGTTCGCGGCGAATGACGCACCACGACGGGTAGAACATGGCGCATGACGTCTTCCTGGGTCCGCGCTGTGTGCCAGGATGCCTGCCATGACACTGCTCTCGCGTCGCGAATTCCTTGAGGCCGCCGCCGTCACCGGCGCTGCCGCGGCCGTCGGCGTGGGAAGCGCCTCCCCCGTGGCCGCGTCCGACCTGTCGAGAGTAGCTCGCGTCGCCATCCATCCGGCCGTGGGGTTTGCCCGCGTGGGCAACAGCCAGGAGGCTTTCTACTTCGGTCCGGAGGTGCCGGGGATGGCACCCCGTGGACCCTTCAAGGACCCGCAGGGAGCGATGGCCAAGCAGGCCGCGCGTTTTCGCATCTACGGCTACGACAACCAAGGACGCGTACTCGGCGAGATCACAGCCGCCGATGCCGAGATCACCTGGAGCGTGAACGTCGCCAACGCCAAGCCGATTTGGTATGACCCCGCTGAGGCCTTCGATGTGCCCAACCCGCCCGACTGCCGTCGGCGGAATCCCGAGGTGATCGATCGCCGCACGCTCGTTGCCCATGCGGCACCTCGCACTGTCAAGGGCGCGGGTGCTGAGCCTCGGCCGCTTGACGGTGGCACCTTCCTCGGGTTGAGCGTCGGACTCGGCGAGATCCTCACCGACAAGCAGGGGCGACTCATCGTCATGCCTGCTGACGGCCGCGCTATCCAGGGGCCGGATGCTCCACCTCTGACTGGCCTGAGCAGCGACGGCTGGACCGATGACACGTGCGATGGCCCGGTCAACGCCACCGTGCGCATCAACGGGCGGACGCTCAAGGCCACGCCGGCGTATGTCGTGAGCACGTCGCCGGACTGGGGCCCAAGCGTCCCTGAGGGCATCGTGACTCTCTACGACGCCATTGAGGGCGCGCTCTACAAGGCACGCCGACGCAAGAAGCCACCGACCGTGTTCAGTCGAGACATCTACCCGATCTTCCGTCGGATGACCGACACGCAGTGGGTCAACGAGGGCTTCTTCAACACCAATGGCTGGGGATCGCCGGCCGATTGGACGACGCCTGCTCTGCGAAGGAAGCTTGCGGATGGGTCGAAGGCCAATCTTTCCTGGCGCCGCAAGGTCTTCGCGGCGTTCCGCGATCCGGGCTTCGTCAACATGGAGCCCGACCTCATGCCCGCGCTCTACGGCGACAAGATCACGATCCCGCCCAATCTCGTGCAGCCGCGTCAGTGGCTGGCTGTCACCGCCCTGCAGTACGCGCACCTGAGGGCCTGGTCCGAGGGCAACTTCACTGACATTCCGGAGTCTGCGACCGACGTGCTGTCGGACCTCCCGACGGCGGAGCAGCCAGCCGCGCTCGACCGCGCCTCTCTGGGCGCATGCCTCGGGGGCGCCTTCCATCCCGGCATCGAGTTCACGTGGCTGGCTCGCATCGCGTGGATGTGGACCGACGACATGCGCATCAAGGCCACGCTGAGCGGGCCTAACTACGCCGACTATGGGCCGCTGATGACGCAGGAGATCGCGCTGTCGCGCTCTGGGCCGCTGTCGAAGATCGGTCCGGGCAGCATCGGACAGTGGATGGGCCTGCCGTGGCACTCGGACTCGTCCTCCTGCCGCTCGGGCTATTCGCTGGCCACCTCTCCCGTCTCGCCAACGTTCTGGCCCGCACGCATCCCCAACCAGGTGCTGGCAGAAGAGGACTATGACGTCGTCATGGATCCGGAGCGTTCGCTGGCCGAACGTCGAGCCGCATTCGACAGACGGCGAGGTTGGGAGCGCTTCATCGCCGGGCCCACGGGCC
Source organism: Actinomycetota bacterium (assembly GCA_046095085.1). Taxonomy (GTDB): domain Bacteria; phylum Actinomycetota; class Actinomycetes; order S36-B12; family S36-B12; genus Mxb001. The sequence goes on from JBJTIQ010000231.1 coordinate 17,039, forward strand.
AGCAGGCCATCAACGCCATGATCACCGACTGGTACAAGCTGGGCGTCGTTACGCAGATGCCCGGCCCCAAGGATGGCTTCTTCCCCGCGACCATGAAGGTCGAGACGGGCGTGGGCTTTGCCAGCGAGCCGGCCTTCGACTACGGCGCATACTTCACGATGCCCCAGCTGCCGCAGTTTCCGATCATGATCGGCTGCTCGGATGACAACAGCATTCGGCTGATCACGGCCAACGGCGACGAGTCAGAGTTCTGGGTCGACAAGCCCCTGGCCCGCCCCGAGGGCATGGCTCGCGACTCTGCAGGCAATCTCTACGTCGCCTGCATGAACGATGGCACCATCGCCAAGGTGTCGCCCCGCGGCTACGTCACGACGTATGCCACGGACCTAGGCACCGTGGTCGGCCTCTACATGACCCAGGGCAACATCCTCTTCGCCACGGACTTCTCTGACGACGGACGTGTCTTTGCGATCACCGCGGAAAACACGGTGAAGACCCTGGTCCCGGCGGGCTCCGGCCTTCGCAAGCCCGTGGGCGTCGTGATCAATCCGGTGACCAACACCCTGCTGGTCAGCAGTGCGACCGATGGCACCGTCTGGAGCATCAACCCGGCCGATGGCTCGGTCGTGAGCAAGGCGTGGGCCACGGGGCTCCCCGGACCGCGGCTGATGTGCGTCGACCTGATGCAGCACGTGTGGGTGGCGAGCGCTTCGCCCAGCGGCCCGCCCGTCTATCGATTCGATGGCACCGGCAGGCCTCTGCCTCTGCAACTGGTGGGCACCGACGTGCACGGCATCATGGGCGTGGCCAACGACTCTCGCAACCGCCTCTACCTCACCAACCCGCTGCGCAATCTTGTCGCGCGCATCACGATGTCGGGCAACGTCGGCACGGTTGAGCCCTTCGCCTACGCCGGGGCGAATCCCGGCGGCCTCGTCTTCAACGGCTAGCGATGGCTGCTGTCGCCGTCGTGGGCGGTGGGCCCGCGGGTTGCGCCTTCGCGGTGACGGCCGCGCGCTGCGGTCACGAGGTTGTGCTCTACGACGAGGGCCGGCGTCTGCGCACATGGCCGGGGGAGTCCCTTCCCTCCGGCGGAGGCGAACTCGTCGCCTCGGTCCTCGGTGTGGAGATCCTCGACGGACACCAGCGCGCCTATGGCACGGCAGCAGCGTGGGGATCGAGTGAGTTACAGACCCACGACTTCATGACGCACTGGGCGGGGCATGGCTGGATCCTCGACCGGGACCGGTTCGATGCATCGGCGCGTGACGTAGCCGCCACCACTGGGGTGAAGGTCGTGCACGAGCGCATTACTGAGCTTCCACGGGACGTCGAGTGGGTGGTCGACGCGTCAGGGCGCGCGGGCACCGTGGTGTCGCGCCTGGACGTGCCAAGGATCGTGTGCGACTCCCAGATCGCCCTGGTCGCCGTCGTTCCCGACATCGGCGGCGAGAAGGTGACGACGGTGGAGAGTGCGCCCAGCGGCTGGTGGTACACCACTCCTCTGGCCGACGACCGTCGCGTGGTCGCCTTGGTCACCGACAGCGACCTCGTCGACGGCGATCGCGCGTCCGCCTGGCGCAGCGGACTGGCGGATACGACGTACATCCGCGTCCTGGCCGGTGACGTGCGGAGCGCGGATGTGGGCGCCTACCCATCGGGTACGGCGTACCGAGGTCAGATGATCGGCGACGGATGGCTGGCGGTGGGCGATGCTGCCGCGTGCTTTGACCCGCTCTCGTCCCAGGGATTGGTGACTGGGATCGCGATGGCCGCGCGGGCGGCTACGATGCTCGAGGGCGACCTGGTCGGATGGTCGCGCGACTACGACGCGGTGATCGCGGAGCACCTGGCAGTGCGCGATGAGTACCTGCGGGCGGAGACACGCTGGCCCCATGAGCCCTTCTGGGCGCGCAGGCTCAGCCCACCGGATTGACGGTGACGATCAGGGACGGAATCGCGGGGCCGTAGGGAGTCGTCGCGTCGTTCTCGTAGACGATCTGGGCCGCGGAGTCGGCGCTGGCCCAGACGAGAGTGGCATGCTCGTATCTAGTCTTCGCTGCCCTCGGGTTCAGGCTCGACGTAGCCGCAGGTGATGCATGCCCGCTTGTCGCCGTCGCGACGAAAGAGGTGGCCGAGCGAGGAGCATCCCGGGTTGCCCTCGAGTGACACCGACATGAGGCAATCCTGACATGTTGGTCACCCGATGCGCAGTTCGCGCCTAGGCTCCGGGCATGCCCATCTCCCTCCTACGCCTTCTCGCGGCGAGCGTGGCCGCCGCGCTCGTCGTCCTCATGGCTCCGGCAGCACGGGCCAGCGTTGTGCCCGTCGATCCCGGCCCTGTCGCCAAGGGCCGTCCGATCTGGGGAACGACGCAAAACCTGCCGTCCATGGGATCGACCGCCACCTACACGGCCGGGCCGCAAAACGCGGCGACCATCATCGACTACTACGACTCGGGTCAGGCTCTCCGCGACCAAAGGGCCGTGGCCAAGGCGGCCAAGGAGTGGATCTACGAGTGGGTCGACGACAGGTGCGGTGGTAGGCCGGAGTCATGCAAGGCGACCGTTGTCTTCGACGTCGACGAGACTCTGCTCAGCAACTACGGCTACTACAAGACGACCGACTTTGTCTTCAACCAGGACGGCTGGATTGCCTTCAATGAGGCCTGTGACAACGCCGCAATCGGACCCTCGCGCGACCTCTACCGCAAGCTCAAGCGCGACGGCTTCACTCTCATCGTGATGACCGGTCGAGATGAAGCCGATCGCTCGTGGACCGCTGCGTGCCTGCGCGAGAAGGGCATCACCGACTGGGACAAGCTCATTCTGCGCTCCGACGCGCAGGCGGACCTGAGCGCAGACGTCTACAAGTCGCAGGAGCGCGCCAAGTTGCAGCGTTCGGGCCACCGCATCGTGGCCAGCGTCGGCGACCAGGTGAGCGACATGTCGCTGGGCCACCTCAAGGCAGGTTTCCTGCTCCCCAACGTCATGTATTTCATCCCCTGATAAACCGTCATGAGACGTCCGCTCGCCATCGTTGCCGTTGCGGCGATCATCCTTGGGCTCACCATGGGCACGTCGGTCGCCCAGCAGGAGGCGGTCCAGGTCGCCGCCACGGTCCCGGTGCCGCGCGTACCCAGTGGGGATGCCGATACCACTGATCCATCGGCGCGTGGCCCCTACGCCACCGTGCGCAAGGACGTCATCCGTGGGTGGGCCAGAGTCGACATCGGCTATCCCGCCGGTGTTTTGGGTGACGGCGTCCCGCTCGTCGAAGATGTCTCGGAGATCACCTATCCGGTCGACGGCTACGGCGACGTAGCACCCGGGCGACACCCCGTCGTGATCCTCCTGCACGGGATGCACGCGTGGTGCTCCGACGAAGGGCCCGTCGTCAAGCCGGTGCCGTGGTGGTGTGAAGGCACGGGAGACCGGCCCGTGCCCAGCTATCAGGGCTATCGCTACATCGCCAATGTGCTGGCTAGCCAGGGGCGCATCGTCGTGAGCATCAGCGCAGACGGCCTCAATGCCGTCGACGCCATCGGAAGCTTCGCCGGGTTGGCTGACCTAGGTATGCAGGCCCGGGGCAAGCTCGTGCTCCACCACCTGCGCAAGCTCGCCGCCGCTGACCAACGCCGCGTCAAGGGGTTGGGCACTCGCTTCGTCGGCCATCTCGATCTCGACCGCAGCGTCCTGGTGGGCCACAGCCGCGGGGGCGAGGGAGTCGTGGTCGCAGCCCAGATGCTCGAGCGCATGGCCGATCCGCCCGCCCGTGTGAGCGGCGTCGTCAACCTCGCTCCCACGGCCTTCTCGCAGTCAGCGCCTGCCAACACCCCGACCATGACCCTTCTGCCCGCGTGTGACGGAGACGTCTACGACCTGCAGGGGCAGACCTATGTGGATCGCGGTCGTGACCTCTACGGCGGCAATGGCTACCTGCGAACGAGCGTCTGGTTTGCCGGAGGCAATCACAACTTCCTCAACACCGAGTGGACGCCGGGGCTGTCGGTCTCGGGCACGGGCAGCGATGATGCCCAGATCACCTATAAGGACGTGCGCACGTCGGGATCGTGCCGCCCGCAACATCGGCTCTCGCCCGCCGAGGAGCGCACGGTGGGGCTCGCCTACACGGCGGCACTCGTGCGCCTCACCCAGGATGACAACTCCGCGATGCTGCCGATACTCGACGGCACCGGCATCGTGCCGCAGACCGTGATGCAGCAGCAGACCCAGACGCGTGCTTCGAGCCTGGCAGGTCCGGATCGACTGCTCGCCGTGCCCGAGCCCGACTCGGAGGTGTCGGCCAAAGGCACCACTACCCAGCTCTGCCAGGGCAGCCAGCTGCCCGGCAAGGAGAAGACTTTCAGCTCCTTCTGCGCCTACCGAAGCGTGACGCCGGGATACGACACGAGCTGGCTCGGCCCCGGCGGCGGCCTCCCCTTGCCGGGCCGCACGGCCGTGCGCATCAGGTGGGAACGCCCCGGCTCCGGCTGGCTCGACCACGATAGCGTGACGGATCTGTCGTCGTCTTCCCGCGTATCGATGCGCGTTGTCATCGACCCCGCGACATCGGGGTCCGTGCGCATGATGGTGCGTGATGCCTCGGGCGCGACGGCAACGGTGGCCACCCAGGGCCAGGCCCTCATGCCGCTGACCCGGGGAGCCGAGGCTAACCGCCTCGTGCCGCAAACCGCATGGGTCAACGTCGCCGACCTCCGCGGCATCGACATCACCCGGGTGACCGCTGTCGGCCTCGCGACCAGTGGATCGGGCGGCGCGTGGATCCTCGATGTCAGTCACCGCACCCGCCAGGCGGCTCCCCGGGCGCAGCTCCTGCCTTTGAGCTCCGTCGTCCCCGCACAGGAGCGCGTGCCCGCTGGCACCTCCACGGTCGCCGTGCGCGTGGAGTTCGACCGGCCCGCGTTGCCAGGCGCCCGCTTGGCGATCAAGGTCTTTCTCGACGAGGTGATCAAACCGGTAGGGCCTTCGGGCGTGATCGATGTGCCGGCCGGCGCGACGTACGTCGAGATCCCCATCCAGGTCACGATGCCCGATGTCGTCGGGCCCGATGAGCAGTACTCCGGTGGCCTCCTCGCCTATCCGATGCACGGCCTAACGGCCGGATCGAACACTTCCTACGTGTCCGTGATCCCCGAGGGCGTGACCATTCGCACCATCGATGTCATCGACCCGGTCGCCGAAGCAAACCCCGGCGGAAGATTCGCCTGGGACTTCAGTTCGAGTGATGGGGCCAGCGTCACCGTCGCCCTGGAGATGGTCGACGCTGACATGGACTACGCCGACCTCGATGCCGCCTTCCGCGAGGATCGCGGGCTACCCGCCCAGGGGCCAATCGCCTCCGGCGAAAGCCTCGAGCTCTACACCAACGAGGTTTCGCCGGGGGTCTTCCGGGCGGTCCTGCCCTTGTCGAAGTCGGCCTCCCGCGGCGCGTGGATCACCTACCGCATCCAGAGTGTGTCCGGCGCCCTCGTGCCCGAGGATGCGCCCTTCCTCACGGGGACGGTGGGCATCGGTGAATCGATTACCCGTGGGTTGGCCCTGATCAGGCGCTAGCGTCAGGCCATGCCCAAGTTCTTCGTCGGCTGGCTCCTAGGCCTTGCCGCCAATGCCATCGCTCTGATCGTCTGCTGGCTCCTCCTGCCCGGCTTCAAGTTGTCGTTCCCCATCGGCTTCATCGTGGCCGTGGTGCTGTTCGGCATCTTCAGCGCGATCTTCTCGTGGATCGTCTTCCGCATGCTGCGTGGCAAGGGCGCATCGGTCGTCGCCCTCACCGGCCTGATCTCGACATTCCTCGCGCTGCTGCTCACCTCCCTGCTCTCCTCTGGCCTCGACATCGATGGCGTCACCACCTGGGTGCTCGCCACGTTGATCATCTGGCTCCTCTCCGTGCTCATCTGGTTCATCCCGGGCCCGTGGCGCAATGAGCGCCGCGAGCGGGAGCGTGCCCGAGACGACGACTGACGACGCCATGGCATACGACGGCACCTGGGAGTCAGTCAGCACCCACCCGCTTCCGCAGTGGTACGACGACGCCAAGCTCGGCGTCTTCCTGCACTGGGGCCTGTACTCCGTGCCGGGCTGGGGGCCGCAGGTCGGCGATATCCAGCAGCTCCTCCACGACGAGGGCCCCGCCGGGATGCTCAAGAACAACCCCTACGCGGAGTGGTACCGCAACACGATGCAGATCGAGGGCAGCCCGACCCAGATCCACCACGATCAGACCTACGGCAAGGACTTCCCCTACGACGGCTTCATCCCGGCGTTCAACGCCGGCGCCAACGCCGCCGACCTCGACGCCATCTCCGACCTGTGCGCCTCCGCTGGCGCCAAGTACGTCGTCCTGACCACCAAGCACCACGAGGGGTTCCGGCTGTGGCCCTCGGCATTGCCCAACCCCAACAAGGGCCTCTACAACGCCGAGCGCGACATCGTCGGCGACATGTCGGCGAGCGTGCGCTCGCACGGCATGCGCATGGGCCTGTACTACTCCGGCGGATACGACTGGCCGTTCAACGGCGCGGTGCTCAAGCGCCCGGCCGACGCGATGCTTGCCGTGCCCGTGTCGAAGGACTACGTCGACTACGCCACAGCCCAGGTGCGGGAGCTCATCGACGCCTACTCGCCCGATGTGCTGTGGAACGACGTGGCGTGGCCGCCGGGCGGCAACCTGGCCGATCTCTTCGCGTACTACTACAACCACGTGCCGGACGGGGTCATCAACGACCGGTGGATCGAGCCCAGCGGTCGACGCAACGTCGTCTCCGACGCGCTCACGCGTGCGGCGGGCGACCTCATCCAGCTGATGTGGAAGCACATTCCCGACGATGACAAGAAGCTGACGTTCCCAGGGGCCAACTGGTACGACTTCAACACCCCCGAATACGCGGTCTTCCACGACATCCAGGCCAAGAAGTGGGAGGCCACCCGCGGCGTCGGCCACTCCTTCGGTGCCAATCGCAATGAGCGGCCGCAGGACATCGTCACGACGACGGAACTCGTGCGCCTGCTCGTCGATGTCGTGTCGAAGAACGGCAACCTCCTCATCGGCATCGGACCTGATGAGCACGGGCGCATCGTGCCGGAGCAGCAGGCTCCGCTGCGCGGCCTCGGGGCGTGGATGGCCGACAACGGCAAGACGATCTACGGCTCGCGACCCTGGACGACGCCCGAGGCCACGACGTCGGAGGGCACCGACGTACGCCTATGGCAGAACGACGGTGAGGTGTACGCCGCCCTGCTTGACCTGCCCGGTGCGCGCACCTTCACGCTGCGTGGCATCGACGGCCGCTCGGTCGACGACGTCCACATCGTCGGAAGCCGGGCGAAGGTGGGCGTGGGCGAGCGCGACGGGCTGGTGGAGATCTCGCTGCC
>JBJTIQ010000232.1:0-4911 GCA_046095085.1 Actinomycetota bacterium
TTCTTGGGCACTCCCGCGAGCACCTGGTTGACGTGCTGACCGCACCCGGCCCAGGACGCCTTCTCGCACCTCTTGCACGTCACCTGTCGACACGTGGTGCGGAATATACCCCAGGGGGTATCTAGACCACTACTCGCGGCGTGGCGCTCCTGTGGGAAGCACGGACGCGCTATATTTGAACGATAATCGTTTTCATTAGGAGGCAGACATGAGCACGACACCCTGGGGCAAGACGGAACTGCGCACTGCCATCGTCGAACGAAGCGGGATCCCTGCAGGCATGGTGGACGGCGTACTCGCCGCGCTCGCGAGCGTTGTCGTCGAGCAGGTCTCCCAGGGCACGAAGCTCCAATTACCTGGGATCGCCACCATCGATGTGGTCCAGAGGTCAGCGCGAACCGGACGCAACCCGCAGACTGGCGAGACCATGGAGATCCCCGCGCGGCGTGCCGTGAAGATGACGCCGAGCGCACCCCTCAAGCGCGCAGCTGCCGGTGCGTGACTCGGCATCTCCCGCGCCCGCGCTCATCGACCAACGCGGAGTGCCCACTCACGAATGCGTGTGCTGTGGCTGCAACATCTTCGTCATTCGCGCATCGTTTGAGGACTACGACATCGCTGCGTGGTTTCTCGAGGGCGAGTGCGCGGGATGCGGATGCCCGGTGACGGTTCCGTGTCCCGCCGACGACCCGGAGCGCTTCTAGCGGCCTGCGCTCGCAAGCGGGTCGGGCTGCCACCACACGGTGTTACGCGCGTCGGGGAGTCCCTCGCGCAGCGCCTGCACGCCCTCGCGGTCGTGGTAGTCATTGGCGGAGAGAACCCGCGAAATCGAGGCAAGGCCACGATGGTCATCCAAGCCATCGGGTGACCACTCGACCGGGGCTGCGTGGTCGAGCAGCGTGCTGCGCATGGCGATGCCACCCTCCGCTCGGATGACCTCGACGACCCGCGCCTGCTGGGGCCAGTCGATCATCGACGCGGTCGTGATCTCCCAGAATCCCGATCCGTCGGCGCGCTCATGCCACAGCGAGGCATGTGCGTGCACGTGCCCGCTGAACCAGGCAATGACCTGCGGGTGATCGAGCAAGAGGTGGACGACCTCCGCTGCCAGGTGGCGCGGCTCGTCACGCGTGTAGGCATTCGTGAGGCACCACGAGGGGTGGTGAGAGGTGACGATGACGTAGCGGTCCGCGGACTGCTCCAGGACATCGCGGAGCCAGGCCAGGTGCGCGGCGCCGATCGATCCCTGCCAGCCGCCGTAGGGATTGACGGTGTCCATGGCGATGAACCGGACTCCCCCGACGTCGCGCACCCACGGGGAGTTGAGCTCCTCGCGCTCGAGCAGACGGCGCCGCTCGTCCGCCGCGATGGGCACCGTGGGCGAGGCCGGCGTATGCACGTATCTCGCAGGTCCCAGGGGTGCCACACCCTCAAGCGTGAGCAGGGGCGTGCCCCCCGGTGGCAACCCCACGACTCGCCTGTCCCCCACCGCGAGGCTGCGCAGTTCAGGATCGGGCGCGACGGTGCCTTGCAGCAGGGCATCGTGGTTGCCGGGTACGGCGTACCACGGCACGGAGACGCCCGGCGAAACCACCGGACGCCTCGCAGCCTCAACGAGCCCCGGGATGAGCGGATAGCCAAAGCGAGACGTGGGCATGTCGGGGCCAGCGCCACCCGCGGGGCCGTCGGGATGCCAGTAGCGCGCATCCCAGGGATGCCCGTCACGCGAGCCGACCCACTGGCTCACCTGCGGATCCCCGCTCCAGGGCTCAATGCGGCCACCATTGAGGACCTGCGCGCACCACGATTGCTCGTTGGCCTGTGCGTTGTCGATGAGGTCACCCGTGACGATGACGGCATCGACGTCGGCGGCGTGAGCGTTGATGGCCTCGACAAGGGAGGTGAGGACCTGGACGGTGAGGATCTCCTGCGGGCGATACGTGCCAACCTCGCCCAGGCGCAGGCGATAGATCGAGTCAGAATCTGAGAGGCGGTCGAGGTACTCCAGGCGAGCCGGGGATTCGGCATCGCACACGTGAGTGTCGGACACATGCACGACGCGAGCCAGGACCTCGCCCGGGACGCTCTCGGCCAGGTCCTGCCGGGTGACGGTCAGCTCGGACAAGCCGCGCTCGTCGGGGGCCGCGAAGGCGATGCGGGCCTCGGGTTCGATGGTCACGTTCAGCCCTCGATCAGGACGATCGCGTCGATGTCATCACGCAGACGCACCCGCACGCGGTCGCCCATCGTGGCTCCCCCGAACTCAGAGGTGAGCACGTCGGCGATCAGCGTGCTGCCGCCATGATCGACCGTCAACCGAGTGAGCGGTCCGAGGAAGACCACCTCCCGGACGGTGTCATCCCCGGCAGCGTCTACGTCGACCGCGATCTGCTCGGGCCTGATCGCCGCCAGGGTCGCCCCGTCCACCGTCTGGCTGGCCTGCACCGAGCGATTGAGCACGCGCCAGCGATCGCCATCGACCTGAGCCGGGATGCGGTTGACGGTGCCGACGAAGCCCGCGACGAAAGCGCTGTCAGGCTGCTCGTAGAGAGCCCGCGGAGGGTCGATCTGCTCGAGGCGACCGTGGCTCATCACACCGACGCGATCGGCGATCGCCAGCGCTTCATGCTGATCGTGGGTCACGAAGAGCGTCGTCACCCCGATCTCACGCTGCACGCGACGGATCTCCTCGCGCAGCGAATCGCGAACCTTGGCATCGAGAGCGGACAGCGGCTCGTCGAGGAGCAGCACGCGCGGGTTCGACGCGAGAGCCCGGGCGAGAGCCACGCGCTGCCGCTGCCCTCCGGACATCTGGTGGGGAAACTTGTCGGCATGCGGGGTGAGGCCCGTGACTTCCAGGAGTCGGTCGATCGTGTCCTTGCGCTCCGCGCTGCCCGCTTTGCGCAACTTGAGGGCAAACTCGACGTTCTCTCGACCGGTCATATTGGGGAAGAGGCTGTATTCCTGGAAGACCATGCCGAAGTTGCGCTTCGGCGTGGGGACGTAGGTGATGTCCTCGCCGCCCACAGTCACGGTGCCGGCGTCGGGCTTCTCGAATCCCGCCAGGATGCGCAGCGCCGTGGTCTTGCCACAGCCGCTGGGGCCCAGGAGGCACACGAGCTCGCCGGATTCGATCTCGAGGGTGAAGTCGCTCAGTGCCACCGTCGAGCCGAACTCCTTGCGAATCCCGGACATGATTACTTTCGCCATCACACTCCCGCCGCTTGCAGGTCCATACCGCGCTTACGCAGCGCGCGAACGCCGATCCAGATGATGAGAGCCGTGAGGAGCATGACCGCCAGTGCCAGGGCCATGCCTGCTCGGGGCTCCGAGCGCTGGAACTCCGCCATGAAGGTGGGCAGGGTTTCTTTGAGCAGCAGTGCCGCGAAGGCAAATTCCCCGAGCACCAGAGCTGCCGTGAGGACAGACGCCGCAATGATGGCGCCGATCATGTTGGGCACCAGCACGCGGACGATGATGGTGAGGGTGGACGCCCCCATGACTCGCGCTGCCTCGTAGAGCGTGCGGGCACCGATGGACCTCAACCCCGCGTCCAACGCGCGGTAGGAAAAGGGCAGCGCCCAGAGCACGTAGAAGGGCACCAGGCTGTAGGGGCTGGCCAGGAACCACGGCACGGTATTGCGGAAGGTGGCGGCCACTCCGACCACGAGTGCGACAGGCGGCACTACCCAGGGCAGGAGCGTGATCGCCGTCATGAGCGTGCGCAGTTGCGGTGCGCGGATCTCCACGAGGGCTGCGAGCGGGAGCAGCAGGACGAGCGTGAGCACGATCGCGAGGACCATGAGCTGGAGGCTGACGATCGTCGCGCGCTGGAACTCCGGGTTGCCGAAGACCTCGATGAGCCCGCTGATACTCCAGCCCTCAAGGAGCTTCTCCGGCGTGAGGAGGACGACGGGCACCGACTGGAAGGCAAAGCGAGCCATCGCCAGCAGGGGCACAAAGAAGTAGAGCCCGAGAAGGATAAGGAAGATGGTGCGCAGGACTTTCACGTCGCCGCCCACTTCGCCGTGCGGCGCTGGAGGATAGCGATCAGCAGGAGGCTCGCGAGCAGCAGGCTGATGGTCCAGAGCACGATCGCGTAGGCGAGGTCCTGCTCCCCGGTGATCACGTTGCCCTGGAGGAGGAAGCGGATCTGCAGCGGCACGATCTGGGCGCCCGGGTTGAGGACATAGGCGGTGGCATAGGCGGCAAAGGAGTTGACGAAGAGCAGGAGCAGTCCGCCAAGGAACGACGGCACAAGGAGTGGGAGCGCGACGGAGCGCCAGTAGCGGCCCGGGCTCGCACCCATGATGGAAGCTGCCTCCGCCCAAGTGTTCTTCAAGCCGCCGACGGCCGGCATCATCACGAGGAACATCAGCGGGATCTGGAAGTAGAGATAGACCAGGACCAGTCCCCAGAACTCCGAAAGGCTGAAACCGGAGTCGGGCAGGTCGAATCCGGCCAGGCCGAGGACCTTGGTGATGACTCCCTGGGTGCCGATCGCTGCTATGAAGGCGAACGCCAGCGGAATGCCGCCGAGCTGTGCGGCAACCGCCGACCACGAGTCGACCGTCGAGCGCAGCCACTTGGGGCGCTGGAGGCTGCGCAGGCTCAGGGCGAGGAGCAGGCCGAGAAGCCCCCCGAGAATCGCGCACGTCGCTGCGAGCGCCAGGGAATTGATGAAGGCCGTTCGATAGGAGCCCTCGATGGCTCGCTGCATGGCACTGAATCCGAAGGAGCCACCGGGTGTGAAGGCCTTGATGGCCAGGCCGATGACGGGAAGAAAGAGGAAGAGGCCGACGAAGGCGAGGAACGGCAGGGCAACCACGAGGGTTGCCGTGTCGAACCTCCTCCTCACGTCGGCCTCTTCCTGTGAACTCGTCGGGACTAGGTGCGGACCGGTCCTACTGG
>JBJTIQ010000233.1:0-5138 GCA_046095085.1 Actinomycetota bacterium
CTCTACTCCCAGCACGCGCGTGACGTGTCGGCTCACGTCGACCGACTCGGATCCAAGGACTACTGGCGCCGCTACGACGACTCCGTCGAGTCCGTCGTCCTCTTCCTCCCGGCAGAGTCGATGCTGGGCATCGCCCTTCGCGAGGACCCGGCTCTCCTTGATCGAGCGTTCGCGCGCAACGTCATCGTCGCGACGCCAACGACCCTCCTGGCGCTCATGCGCACGGTCGCCCATGTGTGGCGGCGCGAGGCGATCGCCGACAACGCGCGCGAGATTCACAGCCTCGGGCGTGAGCTGCACGAGCGCCTGGTCGTCTACGTCGACCACGTGCGCAAGATGGGCGCCTCCCTCGATGCGGCCGTCTCGCACTACAACCGCATGGTCGGGTCCCTCGATGGCCGGGTGCTGGTCTCGGCCCGTCGACTGGCCGACCACGGGGTGGGCGACGGCACGGTCCCCGAGGTGACCGTCCTGGCGCAACGGATTCGCGAGACGCTCCCGTAGCCTTGCCCGCGTGAGTGAGGGCACAGCCGTCGGGGAGGCCACGGGCGGCGCACCGACGGGCCGACTGTTCCGCTCCCTGCGAGCCGACGGCGACGCTGCCAGCGGCGCCGTGCCAGCGCTCAGCCTCGACCAGGCGGTGAGCCTGAAGACCGTGACCCTGGGCGACGGGGGCTTCGGCGCAGCGGCGCCGGTTCCCATCGTCACGCCCTCACCCGCCGAAGACGCCTTCCTCGACGACCCGGTCGCCGACGCGGCCGTGGCAGACGCGGCCGTGGCGGGTACGACCTACGTCGGCGGTCGCCGAGGCGCACATGCAGCACCGGGCATTCGCGCGTCGGGCGTCTGGCTCGTCGTCATCGGCGTCACGGTGTTGGTTGCCTTCGCCGACGTCATCGTCGTCGGCACGGTCAACTGGATCACCGGTGTCGCCCTGCTCGCGGCGAGCATCTACGGCGCCTTCATGGTCCGCAAGGACGATTGGCCCATTGCCGTGATCGCGCCTCCGCTAGCGATGTTCCTGGCAGTGATCACGGCCGGGCAACTCACGCTGGGTCCGATCAGCGACTTCCTCGTCAACGAGGCCCTGATGATCTTGATCACGCTGGGCGACAACGTGCTGTGGGTCTTCGGGGCGACGGTGGCCGCCCTGGTGATCGTGCTGGTGCGCCGGTCCCGCTGGAGCTAGCGGTCTACGAACCCGCCTTCGCCGCCGCCTTCATGTCGCGGCGGAGTTCGGGAGGCAGGGCGAAGACCAGGGTCTCCTCGGCGGAGGTGACCTCCTCGACGTCGGCGAAGCCGCGGTCGGCCAGCCACGCAAGCACGCCGGAGACCAGCACCTCCGGCACGGAGGCACCCGACGTCAGGCCAACGGTCTCGACGCCGTCGAGCCACTCGTCGCGGAGTTCATCGACCCCGTCGACGCGGTAGGACGCTCGCGCACCCGACTCGAGGCCGACCTCCACCAGGCGAACGGAGTTGGACGAGTTGCCCGAGCCCACGACGATGAGCAGATCGCACTGGGCAGAGATCTCCTTGACGGCCGCCTGGCGGTTTTGCGTGGCGTAGCAGATGTCATCGCTTGGCGGGCTCTGAAGTTGGGGGATGCGCTCGCGCAAGCGATCCACCGTCTCCAAGGTCTCGTCGACCGACAGGGTCGTCTGCGACAGCCACACCACGGGGCGCGTGGGATCAACGGCCACTCGCTCCGCATCGGCCGGGCTCTCCACCAGCGTCATGGCGTCGGGCGCCTCCCCCATGGTGCCAACGACCTCTTCGTGACCCTCGTGGCCGATCAGGAGGATCTGCATGCCCTCGGCCGCGAAGCGCTTGGCCTCCGAGTGGACCTTGGTGACCAGGGGGCACGTGGCATCGATGGTCTTCAAGCCGCGGTCGGCCGCCTCGGCATGGACCGAAGGCGCCACGCCGTGGGCGGAGAACACCACGGTGGCGCCCTCCGGCACCTCCTCGAGCTCGTCGACGAAGATCGCGCCGCCTTCCTCGAGACGCGAGACGACGTATTTGTTATGCACGATCTGCTTGCGGACGTAGACGGGGGGGCCGTAGAGCTCCAGGGCCTTCTCGACCGTGACCACCGCACGGTCGACACCGGCGCAGTATCCGCGCGGCGCAGCCAGGAGGACCTTCTTGGGCATGGCTTCATCGTATGCCGATCCGGGCCGATGGGCCCGCCCGGTCGAACGGCCCACGCTGGTCGACGCCGTGGCCCGTCTCACACCTGACTGGACATAGCCTTCGCCCATGGCCCTGGAGACCTCTCCCGACGCACCCGCACCCGTGCGCACTGTCTCGATGCTGCTCGACGACTGGATCGGCCGTCTCGGCGCCATCTGGATCGACGGTCAGATCGCGCAGATCAGCCGTCGGCCCGGCATGCGCACCGCTTGGATCACGCTTCGCGACGTGGAAGCCGACCTTTCGCTGAGCGTGGTCGTCGACACCACGGTGATCGATGTCGTCACTCCACCTGTCGCCGAGGGCCAACGCGTCATCGTCTACGGACGGCCGGAGTTCTACACCGGTCGCGGGCAGTTGCAGATCCGCGCACGCGAGATCCGACCCGTAGGCAGGGGCGCCCTGCTGGAGGAGATCGAGCGCGTGCGCGCGCTTCTGCAGGCCGAGGGCCTGTTTGCCGCAGAGCGCAAGCGCCCACTCCCCTTCCTGCCTCGTCGAGTCGGACTCATCAGTGGACGCGCGAGTGCCGCGCTCACCGACGTCCTCGTCAATGCCCGAGGTCGCTGGCCGGGCGTCGTCTTCGAGATACGCGAGGTCGCCGTGCAGGGCACGTCGGCCGTCACGGCCGTGGTCGATGCCCTGGCCGCCCTCAATGCGCTGCCCGAGATCGACGTCATCGTCATCGCCCGCGGGGGCGGCAGTGTCGAAGACCTCCTCCCCTTCAGCAACGAGCGCCTGGTACGCGCGGTAGTCGCGTCTCGGGCACCCGTGGTGAGCGCCATCGGCCATGAGCAGGACGTCCCCCTGGTGGACCTGGCCGCCGACCTGCGCGCGTCAACGCCGACCGACGCCGCCAAGCGCATCGTTCCGGATGTCGTGGAGGAGATGCGCCTCGTCGAGTCGCTGCAAGGTCGCGCCCGGCGCATCATTCGACGGGCACTCGACACCGAATTCGACCGCGTCGTCGATCGACGCGAACGCGGGCGGGCGGCCATCCTTCGCCGCGTCGAGCGCGGACGCACCGATATCGAGCACCTGTCGGCTCGCCTGCGAGTCCTCTCCCCCGCCGCGACGCTGGATCGCGGCTACGCCGTCGTGCGCACCGCCGACGGTCGCGTCGTACGCTCTCCGGCGGACGTCGCCATCGGTGATCCGCTCGACATTCGCATTGCCGACGGTCGCCTGGGCGCGACAGTCAGCGCGAGCGGAAGCGACCGGAAGGAGGGCGCGTGAGCAAGGCCGAGAAGGGCAGCCCCGAGCAGTTGTCCTACGAGGATGCCCGCGCGCAACTCGCCGACATCGTCGCGACCCTCGAAGCCGGCGACTCCACGCTCGAGCAGGCGCTCGACCTATGGGAGCGCGGCGAGCAGCTCGCGGCCGCGTGCACGCGATGGCTCGACGGAGCCCAGGCGCGCCTGGACCGCGCGGAAGACGCCGGCGTCACTGACGCGGAAGACCTGTCGGACTGAGTCGCTCCGTGAGTTCCATGAGGACCTCCCAGGGCGCCGTGCCCGACACGATGGTCGTCACACCACCGTCGATGCGCACGAGCGAGCGTGTGCCGTCGGCGCCTTCGTACCGCTGCCACTCGCCCAGCGAACCGACCGGCGAATCCACCGGCTGGCCCGCTCCCGTCTGCGACTCGACATAGCCCTCACTGAGCGTTGCCGACTGGCCCAGTTGCACGTAGTCGCCGTCGGGGGTGACGTAGCCCACGTGGAAGGCAGGCTCCGGCGATGTGAGCTCGCTGACCTGCCAGCGAGCGCTCGTCGGGCGCCAGCCGGCGTCGAGATCAGCCGGATACACAACCGGGTAGTCCGCCTCGGCGCGCGCCTGGACGACGACAGGGGTCGGATCGACCACGCGCACCGGGTCCGGCTGCGGCCGCAGCGTCAAGAGCAGCACAACGCCGATCACACCGAGCACCACGGCGAGGGAGATGACCATGTCCCTGACCGTTTGAAAGAGCCGAGCGTTGGGCCGCCCGGTCGGACGCAGGTCGCCAGACATGACCCCATCGTCCCCCAGACCTGCCCAAAGGACATCCCGAGAGGGCCCTGATCCGTGAGAGGGTCGGGCATGGCCGCTCTGTCACCGGAGGTCCCCGACCGCAACCTCGCCCTCGAGCTCGTCCGCGTCACCGAGGCCGCGGCCATGGCTGCCGGTCGCTGGGTCGGGCGCGGCGACAAGAACGGAGCCGACGGCGCCGCCGTCAACGCCATGCGAGCGCTGATCAGCAGCGTCTCCATGCGCGGGGTAGTGGTCATCGGTGAGGGCGAGAAGGACGACGCCCCGATGCTCTACAACAACGAGGCGGTCGGCGACGGCACGGGCCCGACCGTCGACGTGGCGGTCGATCCCATCGACGGCACGACACTGTGCTCCAAGGGCATGGCCAACGCCATCTCGGTGCTCGCCGTCTCCGAGCGCGGATCGATGTATGACCCGAGCGCCGTCTTCTACATGCGCAAGTTGGTCACCGGGCCGGAGGCCGCCGACGTCGTCGACATCACCGCGCCCGTCGCCGTCAACCTCGAGCGAGTCGCCCAGGCAAAGCGTCGCAGCGTCGCCGACCTCACCGTGTGCCTCCTCGATCGACCCCGCCACGAGGGCCTGGTCGGCGAGGTCCGAGACGCCGGAGCGCGCATCAAGTTCATCAGCGACGGCGACGTGGCCGGGGCGATCATGGCGATGCGAGAGGGCACCGGCGTCGACCTCCTCCTCGGCATCGGCGGCACCCCCGAGGGCATCATCACCGCGTGCGCCGTCAAGTGCCTCGGCGGCACCATCCAGGGCGTGCTCTGGCCCCGCGACGACGTCGAGCGAGAGAAGGCGATCGCCGCCGGCCACGACCTCGACCGCGTGCTCACCACCGACGACCTCGTCGTCGGCGACAACGTCTTCTTCTGCGCCACGGGCATCACCGACGGCGAGTTGATGCG
>JBJTIQ010000234.1:0-2955 GCA_046095085.1 Actinomycetota bacterium
GGCTGGTGGGGTTGTAGCCACCCGCCAGCGTCGCGCCACCGGTGTGGACGACCGCGCCGGCGGCTGCTAGAGCGCGCGACTGGTCGGACGGCTGGCCGTAAGCGGCCGTGACGCGCGCGATCATCGTGACTTGCGTGGGAACCAGGAGGGCAGCGTCGGAGAAGGGAATGGGAGTCGCGCCGACACCCGCCGCCAGGGCAACCGACTGGTTGATGATCTTGCGCGCCGCCTGTCTTTTCCGCTCCAGGTCGAGGATCTGGACGGCGGTCAGCGCGGCGGTGGCAACCTCGGGCACGACCAGGTATGTCGCGTCGAGAAGGTCCTGCAATCCGAAGACGGGAGATCCGGTGAAGGGATCTGCGAGTGCATTGGTGAGGTAGGCGCGACCTTCGGGTCGCAAGGGCAGTCCCAGAGACTGGATGTAGTTCGCGAGTTCGACGGCCTCCGGATGAGGCACGCCCTCGCGACTGGGCACCTGCGTGATGACGAGCATGACGGGGACGCCGATCTCGGCGAGGGCCCTGACGAAATCAGCCTGCCGGTCTTCGAAGCGTCGGTCGGACCAGCGCACGAGGTACCACGCGGCGTGGATCTGCTGATCGATCGGCAGAGCGCGGGAGTCACCGACGAAGGTGCGCAGCCCGGCCAGGATCTCATCGCCGGAGGTGCCAGTCTCGAATCCCTCTGAGTCGTAGAGCCCGAGCAGCCCGCCGGGGTGGCGGTAGTAGACCAGGCCCCGGGTGACGGGCTTGCCGAGTCCGGTCTCGGCGACCTCGGTGCCGAAGATGGCGTTGACCAGCGTGGACTTGCCGACTCCGGTCTTACCGAAGACCGCCAGGTTGAAGCAGCCGAGTGCGGCAAATGCCTCCGACAGCCGCTGGGCGAAGAGCGTCTCGAGCTCGGCGCGGCCGAGGTCGACGGCGGACTGGCTCGACGGGCCGTCGGGCCGCTGCACGGTCATGGAAACACCGTAAGCCCCCGCATGCCCTCGACGCGCGCACTACCGTCGAGAACGACAGGGATGGGAGGTGCCCGATGAGCGACTCCGATGCTGACCGCATGGGGGCATTCGATGCCGTGATGTGGGGCATCGAGGACGATCCGCTGCTGCGATCGGTCATCGTTGCCCTGGTCACTCTGGAGACCGAGCCTGACCGGCAGCGCCTCACCGAGCGCGTCGAACGGCTCACGCGCGTCGTCCCTCAACTCCGCCAGCGCGTCATCGGCAATCCCGTCTCCTTGATTCCGCCGCGCTGGGAGACCGATCCGCACTTCGACCTCGACTACCACCTGCGATGGATCGCCCTGCCCGCCGGGGAGAACGGCTTGCACGGCGTGCTGCGCCTGGCGGAGATCGCCGCGGAGCAGGACTTCGACCGCGACCGACCACTGTGGGAGATGACCGTCGCGACGGGGCTCAGCGACGGCGGCGCGGCCATCATCATGAAGCTGCACCACGCGATCACCGACGGAGTGGGCGGCATGATGCTCGCTGCGACGATGTTCGACCTGACGCCCGAGGGCGCCGATCTCGGACCTATGCCCGACGCACCGCAGCCGCGTCCGTCGCTCGATCCGCTCCAGCGCCTGTCGGCGGGGATCGACTACGAGGTGAAAGAGTCGCGCGGCCTCCTTCAGTCGGCGGTCGGCAGCGGCATCGACGTGCTGCGCCGAGTCGTCACCGATCCGGCCGGATCACTGCAGGCCACCAGTGAGTTCGCCCTGTCGGCAAGCCGACTGCTCGCTCCCGCGAGCACGCCACTGAGCCCGATCATGACCGAGCGATCCCTCGACGTGCGTTGCGCGCTCCTGCATACCCCGCTCGCATCACTCAAGGCGGCCGGCAAGCAATCGGGGGGCACGCTCAACGACGCGTTCATGGCCATCGTCGCCCGCGGGCTGCGCAGCTACCACTCGGCCATGGGTGCCGAAGTCGAAGCCCTGCGCGTCAACATGCCGGTCAACATGCGCAAGGGCGATGACGCTCCCGTGCGCGGCAACGCGTGGGTGCCCGCACGATTCGCGCTTCCCCTCGGCGGTCGCACCGCCACCGACACCATGCGCGACCTGCATCCGGTGCTGCTGGCCGCTCGCACCGAGCCGGCGCTGCCCGTGTCGACGGTCGTCTACCGCCTGCTGTGCACCCTGCCCAATCCGGTGGCCACGGTCATCGCCGGAGGCCTGATGAAGGGCACCGACGTCGCCGCCACCAACGTCCCGGGTCCGCCGTTCCCGGTCTACGTCGCCGGCGCCAAGGCATCGCGGATCGTGCCGTTCGCGCCGAAGGGCGGGGCCTCGCTCAACGTCGCGCTGATGACCTACGACGGATCGGCGTACTTCGGCATCACGATGGACCCTGCGGCCGTGACCGACCCCGATCTCCTAGTGGGCTCCATCGCCGCCGCGATGCACGAGGTGACCGACACCGGAGCGTAGGGCTTCCTCTCGCTCGCCGGGTTACCGTTGACGAGTGAGCCGGACCTGGCGCGTGATCGCCATCGTGGCTGCCGCCGTCCTGGTGCTCGGGCTCGCGGCGGTCGGTGGCTTCGTGGCGCTCGGTGGCCTCGATCGCTGGCGCGACGCCCAGGCCATCGTCGTACCCGAGCAATACCGACCGGTCATCAAGGAAGCGGCCAAGCGCTGCAAGGCCGTGCCCGCACGCGTGCTCGCCGCGCAGTTGGCGTCGGAGAGCTCATGGGATCCGCGCGCGGTCAGCCCCGCGGGAGCCCAGGGCATCGCGCAGTTCATGCCCGAGGTGTGGGCCGCCAGCACATTGCGCAGCTCGTCGCCAGGCACATCGGCGACGAGCTTGCGGTTGAGGCAGTTGAGCTCCGCCGCCGAGTGGATCGCGTCGATTGGGTTCCAGACGTCCGCGGAGCCGTCGCCGTCGCCGTCGACACCATGCTCGGCCCACACCTCGGGCATGAACTGCGCGATGCCCTGGGCTCCCGCGGG
>JBJTIQ010000235.1:0-18400 GCA_046095085.1 Actinomycetota bacterium
CCAGGAGCCGTTCGGCGAGCTCGACAGCCGGAGGGGTCAACGCCAGGTTGCTCGTGTGGCCCACGGTGGCCATCTGCTCAGCCACCGCCGCGATGAGATCGGGGTGACCGTGGCCGAGAGCGTTGACCGCGATCCCGGCGAGGAGGTCGACGTAGTCGTTGCCCTCGGCGTCCCACACGCGAGCGCCGTCACCCCGCACGATCGTCATGGCGGGCGTGCCGTAGTTGTCCATCAGTGAAGCCCGCCACCGGTCCTGCCAGGCCTGTGTCGACGTGATGCCCACCGCAGTCATCGCATCACCTCATCGGGAAGGACCATGGTGCCCACTCCCTCGTCGGTGAAGACCTCGACCAGCAGTCCATGCGGCACGCGCCCATCGATGACGTGAGCACGAGGTACGCCGCCCTGGACGGCACGCAGACAGGCCTCCATCTTGGGGATCATGCCCGAATCAAGTCCCGGCAGGAGAGCTGCGAGCTCGCTCGCGCTGATCTCGGCGATCACCCGCTCGCTGGCGGGCCAGTCGGCATAGAGTCCGGCGACGTCCGTGAGCACGACGAGCTTCTCCGCTCCGAGCGCGACGGCGAGGGCGGCGGCGGCCGTATCGGCGTTGACGTTGTGGATGACGCCCATGGCGTCAGGGGCGACCGTCGAGACGACCGGGATCCGGCCTTCGTCGAGCAGCGCAGTGACGAAGTCGGGGCGCACCTCGACGACGTCGCCCACGAGACCCAGGTCGACCTCCACCCCGTCGACCACGGTGCCCTGTCGCTCAGCGCGGAACAGCCGGGCGTCCTCCCCGGAGAGCCCCACCGCATAGGGACCGTGGGCGTTGATCAGCGTCACGATCTCGCGCTGGACCTGGCCCGTCAGCACCATGCGCACGATCTCCATGGCCTCCGGGGTGGTCACGCGCAGGCCGCCGCGGAACTCGCTGGCGATGCCGACACGATCGAGCATGGTGGAGATCTGCGGGCCTCCGCCGTGGACGACGACCGGGCGAAGGCCGGCCAGTCGCAGGAAGACGACGTCTTCGGCAAACTCAGACTTCAACGCAGCGTCTGTCATCGCGTTTCCGCCGTACTTGATGACGATGGTCGCTCCACGGAATTGCTTGAGCCAGGGCAACGCCTCAGCAAGCACCGATGCCTTCTCTCGTGCGCTCATGTCGCGTACGCCGAGTTCTCGTGGACGTAGTCGGCGGTGAGGTCGTTGGTCCACAGCGTGGCGGCCGCCTCGCCAGCGGCCAGGTCGATGGTGATGACAACGTCTCGGCCCGCAAGGTTGACGAGGCTTCGCTCCTCGCCCACTCCCCCCGATCGGCAGACCCATACGCCATTGATGGCGACGTCGACCCGATCAGGGTCGAAGGAGGCCCGTGTAGTGCCGACCGCAGAGAGCACCCGACCCCAGTTTGGATCCTCGCCGTGGATGGCGCACTTCAGCAGATTGCTCCTGGATACGGCACGCGCGACCTCGACGGCATCGTCCTCTGTCAGGGCGTGCCGAACATCGATGCGAATGTCCTTGCTGGCTCCCTCGGCATCGTGGATGAGTTGCTGGGCGAGATCGGCGCAGACGGCTACGACAGCATCGGTCAGCGCATCTGCGCCAGGAGACACACCTGATGCACCACTGGCCAAGATGAGAACGGTGTCATTGGTCGACATGCAGCCGTCGGAATCGATGCGATCGAAGGTCACGCCGGTGGCCCGGCGCAGGACAGCGTCGAGGGTCGACGCATCGGCGCTGGCATCAGTGGTGAGGACGACGAGCATCGTCGCGAGTCCCGGAGCCAGCATTCCGGCACCCTTGGCCATGCCGCCCACCGTGAAGCCGTCGCCGTGCGCCACGGCGGTCTTGGGGACGGTGTCGGTGGTCATGATGGCTATCGCCGCATCGGACCCACCGTGCGCATGGAGCGCCGCCGCTGCCGAGGCGACTCCCGCGAGGAGCCGATCCATCAGGAGTCGCTCGCCGATGAGGCCGGTCGAGCACACGGCCACCTCGCCCGCACCCGTGCCAAGTAGGTCAGCGACACACTCCGCCGTTCGATGAGAGTCGGCAAATCCATCGGGTCCAGTGCACGCGTTGGCTCCGCCCGAGTTGAGGATCACCGCGTGGAGCTCGCCATCGGCGACCGCCTGTCGCGTCCAGTGCACGGGGGCCGCAGCGAATCGATTGCTGGTGAAGACCGCTGCCGCTGATCGTTCCGGGCCATCGTTGACGACCAGGGCGACGTCAGGACGCCCGCTGGCCTTGAGCCCGGCGGTGACGCCAGAGGCTCGGAAGCCCCGCGCGGCCGTGACGCTCATGGCGCGATTCCCGCAGCACTCAGCCCTGCTCCCTCGTCGAGGCCCAGCATGAGGTTGGCGTTCTGCAGCGCCTGGCCCGCGGCCCCCTTGACGAGGTTGTCGATGGCCGCGATGACGATGGCGCGACCGGAGTGGACATCGGCGATGGCCTGCACGTGGACGGCATTGCTGCTCAGGGTCGCGGCCGTGTGGGGCCATTGGCCGGGAGGAAGCACCGTGACGAAACGCTCGCGAGAGTATGCGCCCACCAAGCACTCGTGCAGGTCTTCGGCGGAAACGCCCGGCGCCAGGTCGGCCGAACTCGTCGCGAGGATGCCGCGGGGCATCGGTGCCAGCAGTGGCGTAAAGGACACGACGACATCGCGACCAGCGGCGTGGGTCAGTGCTTGCTCGATCTCCGGCGTGTGCTGGTGCACACCACCGACCTTGTAGGGCGACATGGATCCCATCACCTGCGAGGCAAGCAGGGTCTCGCTCGGGGCACGGCCTGCGCCAGAGGTGCCGGAAGCCGCAACAACGCTCACGCGAGAATCGATGAGGCCCTCCGCGAGCAGCGGGGCAAGACCGAGTGCGATCGCGGTCGGGTAGCAGCCGGGGTTCGCTACGCGAATCGACTCGCGGACCTGCTCGCGAACGCCGGGCAGCTCTGGCATGCCGTAGAGCCAATGGCCCGCGTACGAATCGTTGTAGAACGCCTTCCACTTCGACTCATCGCCCAGGCGGAAATCCGCGCCGAGATCCACGATGCACTGGTCGCCGGGGAGTTGCCGCACGATCGACGCCGACTCTCCGTGCGGAAGCGCCAGGAACACGATGTCGGCCTCGGCGAGCAGGTCGGGGTCAGCAGCGACGAGCGGCCGGTCGGCCAGGGGAACGAGTTGGGGGTGCACCTCCCCCACCGTGCGGCCCGCCTTGGCGCCGGCGGCGACGGCGCCGATCGTGAAATCGGGGTGACCCAGGAGCAGGCGCAGCAGTTCGCCGCCGGCGTAGCCGGATGCGCCGGCCACCGCTGCCGTCCTGGTCATGCGGGAAGTATACGCATACACGCATAAGTCCGCTCAGCCCCCTCGAAGCACCGCCCCATGGCGACGATGCGCCTCGGCGATGGCACCCTCGCGCGCCGTGGCGATCTCCTCGGCCGACAGCGTCCGGTCAGGCGCTCGCAGGCGCAGGGCGAAGGCCAGCGATCGATGCCCCTCGGGCACCTGGGGGCCAACGTAGACGTCGAAGAGCCGAACGTCCTCGCACAACTCCCCCGCGCCGGCACGCACTGCTGCTTCGACATCCGCTGCGGCAACAGAGTCAGCGACCACGAGCGCGATGTCTTCCTTGGCCACCGGCTGGACCCCGACGCCTGGCGCGGGAGCAACGTCGACGGCCGCTTCGATCAGCGCGTCAAGGTCGATCTCGAGCGCGCACGCTCTCGGCGGAAGGTCGTAAGCGGCGGTGACACGCGGATGGAGTTCACCAGCGTGGCCGATAACCCTTCCAGCGATCTCGAGCGCGGCAGTGCGACCAGGATGGAAGGGAGCGTCGGATCCCTGGCGGACGGTGATGGTCGCGCCTAGTGCACCGCCTAGGTCTCGCGCGAGCTCGACCGCATCGCTCCAGGTGGCGGGGCGACCCGGACCCCACCAGCCGGCCGCCTCGACGTCGCCCACGAGGACAACGGCAGCGTGGTGCGGTTGATCCGGTAGCAGGTCTTCGAGGGCGTCAAGCTCCTCGTCGGACGGACGACCGCCGACCGCGGGCCGCGGTGGCCCCACCATGCCGTCGGGCTGCTGATGATCGCGGAGCACGAAGACGCGGCCGATTTCGCTCACGGCGATGCTGTCGGCGCCACGCGACAGATTGCGACGAGCAGCAGCGAGCAGGCCGGGCAGAAGGGTCGTGCGCAGCAGCGGCTGCTCTTCTGACAGGGGATTGGCCATGCGGGGCGCACGACGCCGGACATCATCAGCGCTCAGCAGGATCGCATCGTGGTCGAGTTGGCCCGTGAAGGGATAGGTGAGGACATCGACGACGCCGAGGCCGGCAAGGGTGATGCCCGCGCGCCGACGCAGGCGCTGGTGGCGCGTGAGCCCGTAGCCAGCCGGCGCCATGGGGAGGCGGGACGGGATGTTGTCGTACCCCTCCAGGCGCACGACCTCCTCGACCAGGTCGGCGGGATCGGTGAGATCGGGCCGCCATGGGGGGACCGTGACGGAGAGTCGGTCATCGCCGGCAACGGCACAGCCGACGTCGCTCAGCCGCGCAGTAGTGGTCGCATGGTCTATCGGCATACCTGCCGTGCGGGCCGGCAGGTCGGCGTCGATCTCGATGACCGTGGGCACGTAGGGCGACTCCCACGCGGTCATGCCCGCGTATGTGCCGCCGCCGTGCTGCAGGAGCAACTGGGCCGCGCGAGCCGACGCGTAGGGCGCAAGCACGCGATCGACTCCCCGCTCGAAACGCCTCGACGCCTCGGAAGACAGCCGGTGCCTGCGGGCAGTGCGCGCAACGGGCTCGGGAGTAAAGCGGGCGGCCTCGAGGACGACGTCGGTCGAGCGCTCGTCGATCTCTGTGTGGAGACCGCCCATCGTGCCCGCAAGGCCGATGACACCGGAGTCGTCGCGAATCACGACGTCATCGGCATCGAGGGTGCGCACCACGTGATCGAGGGTCTCTAGGCGCTCGCCGGCGGCCGCTCGTCCTGCTCGCACACTGCCCGTCAACTTGGCACCGTCGAAAGCGTGCAAGGGTTGGCCGAGTTCGAGCATGACGTAGTTGGTGACGTCCACCGCGAGTGATACCGGTCGCATGCCCGCAGCGATCAACCGGCGGCTCATCCAATCCGGCGTGGGAGCCGACGGATCGAAGCCCACGATGCGACGGAGCGTGAAGAGGCCGCACATCGACGGATCGTCCACTCCGCAATCCCAGGGCGCGACGCTGGCGCCCGGCGGCGGAAGGTCGGCCAGTTGGAGCCCCGGATCGTCGAACGGAAGGCCGAATGCCGTAGCCACCTCGCGGGCAACCCCGCGCACGGAAAGGGCGTAGCCGCGATCGGGAGTCACCGCGATGTCGAGGATCTGCTCTCCCATGCCAAGCAGCACGCTCGCGTCATCGCCAACGGCACCGCTGTCGAGCACGATGATGCCGTCATGATCGTCGCCGAGCCCGAGCTCGCGCTGCGAGCAGATCATGCCGTCGGAGACATGGCCGTAGGTGCGGCGCGAGGCGATGACGAAATCGCCGGGCAGCACGGTGCCCGGGAGAGCGACCACGACAAGATCACCGGATGAGAAGTTGCGGGCGCCGCACACGATGCCCCGCACGCCGCCATGAGCCTCGCCAACGTCCACCTGGCACCAGCGAATGGGCTTCTTGAAGTCAGCGAGCTCCTCGATCGAAAGGACGCGGCCGACGATGAGCGGGCCGGAGACACCGGCGCCGACCGACTCGACCGCCTCTACCTCGAGGCCAGCGGCGATCAAGCGGTCGGCAACCTCGCGGCCGTCGACGTCAGGGGGCAGCGAAACGAGGTCGCGCAGCCACTCAAGGGGAACGCGCATCAGACCTCCCACCCGAAGGCCCGGCTGAAGCGAATGTCGCCTTCGACCATGTCGCGCATGTCGGTGACGCCGTGTCGGAACATCAAGGTGCGCTCCACGCCCATGCCGAAGGCGAATCCGGAGTAGCGATCGGTGTCGATGCCAGCTGCTCGGAGCACTCGAGGGTTGACCATGCCGCAGCCGCCCCACTCGATCCAGCCCTCACTCGAGCACGTGCGGCACGGCGCATCCGGATTGCCGACCGAAGTGCCGAGGCACACGAAGCACTGGAGGTCGAGTTCGGCACTGGGCTCGGTGAACGGAAAGTACGACGGGCGCAGGCGAATCTGCACGCCCGGCCCAAACATCGAGGCGGCCAGGTGCTCCAGCGTGCCCTTGAGATCCGCCATGGTGATGCCCTCGTCGATCGCGAGGCCTTCGATCTGGTGGAAGACCGGCGTGTGGGTCGCGTCCAGCTCATCGGTGCGGAAGACCTTGCCCGGCGCCACGACGTAGACGGGCAGGTCACGCGCGAGCATGGCTCGGAGCTGGATGGGCGAGGTGTGCGTGCGCAGGACGACGCCGCTGTCCTCGCTGCCAACGAAGAAGGTGTCCTGCATCGTGCGCGCCGGATGATCAGGAGGCACGTTGAGGGCGTCGAAGTTCATCCACTCGGCCTCGACCTCGGGACCCTCGGCGACCTCATAGCCCATGGCGATGAAGACCTCACCCATCAGCTCCATGAGGGTGGTGAGCGGATGTCGGGCCCCGACTTCGCGTCGCCCTGTCGGGAGCGTGACATCGACGGACTCCTCGACGAGCACGCGAGCATCACGCTCTGCCTCGAGCTCGACCAGCCGCTGATCGAGGGCCGCGCGTACGACGGCACGCGCATCCCCCACGCGCTTGCCGGCCTCGGCCTTGGCCGCGGGCGGGAGCGCGCCGATCTCGCGGTTGGCCAGTGCTAGCGCCGAGCGATCCCCGGCATGTTCAAGGCGGGCTGACTTCAGCTGATCCAGGTCGGCAGCCGCCGCGATGCTGACGAGTGCCGCTTGGACGGCAGCCTCGACGGCTGCTGGCTCGAGGGCCGACACCCCGACGGGGTCGTAGGGGTTGTTGGGCGCGGACATCTACTCGCCCACGATGCGCCGCACCAGGACCTCGACGTTGTCGTCGACGGCAGCGGTGCCGTCGAGCCGGACGTCGGGGTGCTCCGGAGCTTCGTATTCCTGGCCGATTCCCGTCATGTTGGGAAGGGTGCCCGACTGCGCCTTGGCGTACAAGCCCTTGGGGTCGCGGGTCGCGCACATCTCGACGGGGGTGTCGACGTAGACCTCGAGGAAGTCATCTCCGTCGAAGATCGCCCGTGCCGCGCGGCGGTCGGCCCGGAAGGGCGAGATGAGGGCAACGATCACGATGAGACCCGCCTCGAGCATCAGCTTGGACGCCTCGGCGACACGGCGGACGTTTTCGGCTCGGTCCTCGGGGGTGAATCCCAGGTCCTTGTTGATGCCCGTGCGGACGTTGTCGCCGTCGAGCACGAAGGTGTGCAAGCCAAGCGCATGCAGACGGCGTTCGAGTGCATCGGCGATCGTGGACTTGCCGGAGCCCGAGAGTCCGGTCAGCCACACCACCCTTGGCGTTTGATGCTTCAACCGTGCGCGGGCATCACGATTGACCTCGTAGGCATGCGGCACGACGTTGAGCGATCGACGCAAAGCCATGCTCACCATGCCCGCTGCGACAGTGTCGGCTGAGACGCGATCGATGAGCAGGAACCCGCCGGTGTCTCGACATGCGGCGTAGAGATCGAGCGGAATCGGGGTGTCGGTGGCGATTTCGACGCGGCCGATGTCGTTCATGTCTAGGACGCGCGCCGCCAGCTTCTGTCCGGATACGACATCGAGGCGATGCCTGACCACGGTGACGGTCGCAGGGACCGTGCGAGGGCCGACGGCCAGCAGGTAGGACCGGCCATGCATCAAGGGCTCCTCGCCCACCCACACGACATCGGCCGAAAACCGGTCGGCCGGCTGGGGCCAGGCCGTCGAGCCGTCGTCAGCCGTGCCGTCAGCAGCAAGGAGGTCGCCGCGGGTGACATCCACCTCGCGATCGAGTGTCAAGGTGATGGCATCGCCCGCGCACGCCTCCGCGAGGTCGCCCTGGAAGCCCACGATCCGCTCGACCGTGGCCTTTTGGCCGGAGTCGGCGACGACGACGGCGTCGCCCGGACGGATAGTGCCAGCGGCTACCGTGCCGGTGTATCCGCGGAAATTGCCATCGGCGCGGGCGACGAACTGGACCGGCAGGCGAAAGGTCGTGGTGGTCGTCGAAGCCGGAGGAGTCCACTCCTGCAGGGCACCCAGGAGCGAAGGACCGTGCCACCACTTCATCTGGGTGGTCGGCTTCGTGACATTGTCGCCCTCCACCGCGCTCACCGGGATGGTGACGACGTCGTCGAGTCCCAGGCGGGCAGCGGCCGACCTGACCTGGCCCGACAGCTCCTCATAGGTCGCGTGCTCGTAGCCGACGAGGTCCATCTTGTTGATGGCGATGACGATTGTCTTCACGCCCATGAGCGCGCACACGGTGAGGTGCCGGAATGTCTGCGGTCGCACGCCGCGTGCGGCGTCGACGAGCAAGACCGCCACGTCGGCATTGGAAGCCGCGACTGCCATGTTGCGGGTGTACTGCTCGTGGCCCGGCGCATCGGCGATGATGATTCGGCGCCCGCTCGGTAGGTACATGTGGCGATAGGCGACATCGATGGTGATTCCCTGCTCGCGCTCAGCCTCAAGACCATCGGTGAGCAACGAGAAGTCGATCTCGCCAACGGGGATCGTGGAGCCCCCGCGACGAGTCTGACGCGCGTAGTCGAGCTGGTCCTCGGGAATCGAACCTGTCTCGGCAAGCAGGCGACCGATGAGAGTCGACTTGCCGTCGTCGACCGAACCGCATGTGACAAGTCGTACGACGGGGGTGGCGTCGACTCCACCGGAGCGCTCGAGAAGCACGGCCATCAGAAGTAGCCCTCCGCCTTCTTGGACTCCATCGAACCGCTGCCCTCTCCGTCGATCAGGCGGCCGGCGCGCTCAGAGACATTGCTCTCGAGCATCTCGGCGATGAGGGTGTCGAGGTCGGCAGCGGTCGATTCGACCGCTCCCGAGAGCGGATAGCAGCCGAGCGTGCGGAAGCGCACGCTGCGCATCTGGGGGACCTCGCCCTCACGCAGCGGGAACCGGTCGTCGTCGACCATGATCCAGGTGCCCTCGCGCTCGACCACGGGTCGCGGACGGGCGTAGTAGAGGTCGACGATGGGGATGTTCTCGCGACGGATGTAGCGCCAGATGTCGAATTCGGTCCAGTTGCTGATGGGGAAGGCACGCATGGTCTGGCCATCGGCCAGCATCGTGTTGGCGGTTCGCCAGAACTCCGGCCGCTGCTTACGGGGGTCCCAACGATGGCCGGGCTCGCGCAGGGAGAAGATGCGCTCCTTGGCACGAGACTTCTCCTCGTCGCGGCGCGCCCCACCGATCGCACAGTCGGCCTGCAACTCGTCGAGGCCCTCGCGCAGGGCGACCGTCTTCATGATGCGGGTGTATTCGTGGGTGCCGTGGGTGAAGGGCGTGACTCCTTCGGCCACCGCGGCGTGATTGGTCTGGACCTTCAGGTCGAGCCCGAGTTCGCGGGCCATGCGCTCGCGGAACTCGATCATCTCCCGGAACTTCCAGGTGGTGTCGATGTGCATGACCTTGAAGGGAATAGGCGCGGGCCAGAACGCCTTGCGAGCGAGGTGGAGGAGCACGCTGGAGTCCTTGCCGATCGAGTACAGCAGGACGGGACGACGAAAGGCGCCGGCTACCTCGCGGTAGACGTGGATGGCCTCGGCCTCCAGGGCGTCGAGGACATCGTCGTCGGAGACCGTCTCGGGGGCGGCCGAAGTCACGGGGTACCTCTCAGGCAGTCGGGTCCCAATCACGCTACCCCGAAGGTGGGGCCGCAGACCGGAGGGGGTTGGGGGGCTAGGCCTCGCTCATGACGTCGGTCATGGCGCCGGACGCGGCAACCTTCGCCGCGCGCCTGCGGGCCACCTCGGCCTGGGCGGCGTCGATGGCCTCCTGGGAGAGCGGCCCATTGGGCACTCGGGACCGCGGATGGCGATCGCGGATGTAAGCGGCGAGTTCGGGTCCGGACTCCCAGGAGGTGATCAGGCAGTAGCGCGGCTCGGGCCCTGGATGCCAGACGGCATGCCACAGGCGCTGGGTGTCGATGATGACCTGGGCGCCTGCCGGCAGGGCAATGCGCGTCTCGGTCGAGGGATCGGTGCGGTCTTCGCGAAGGATCATGTAGGAGTCGGGGTTGTCCGTCAGGTTGAAGAAGCCGCGCACGATCCATCCGGTGCCCTCGGGATTGAGCCGGTTGTTGTCGTCGAGGTGGAGGTTGTAGACGCAATCGACGTATTCGTTGGGCTGCAACTCGATCACGCGGCACCGACCGATGTTGGCTCCTGGCTCCTCGGCGCGGGCCTTCAGGCGGGGTGCTTTGTCGATGTTGGCCTGCACCCAGACGCCGTCTTTGTCGGTCTTGGGCGGATTGTGGTGCCAGAAGCCGTTGCACTCGAGGTCGCCGTAGGCAGAGGCTAGGGGCGCGAAGCGCGTCTCGCCGGAGGACTTCCAGTCGACGAACTCGATGTCGAGCCACTCCTGGGGATCGGCAGCCTGGTCATACGAATCGAGGACCACGTAGCCGGTCTCCTCGAACTCGGGAAGCGTGATGTAGCCCATGGAGAGATCCCTTCGGCGAGCGGCGAACCCGGCCATTGTCTCTCAGGACCGCTGAGGCCACCCGCTGCGCCGCGCCCGTGTCACGCGCGTCACTGTGGTCACAGGAGCGCGGCCCGGGTTGCCCAGGAGCCCCAGTCCTCCCTGACGGCCTCGTCGACCACTTGGCCGCCACTTCGTCGACGCCCAGGTGGCACAGCAACCACTTCGTCGACGGGACGGCCGGCGGCGGGCCTCGACGCGACGGCCGGCGGCGGGGGCGGGCCGTTGGTCAGCGGCCGCGCTGGGCACGTGCGGTCGCATAGAGGCAGATGGCGGCGGCCGCCGCCATGTTGAGGCTCTCCGCTCCGCCGTACTGCGGAATGGCGATCGTCTCGTGCGCCGCGGCCGCGAGGTCGGCGTGCACGCCGTGCGCCTCGTTGCCGAAAACCCAGGCGACCGGCCCGCCGAGCACGGCGTCGGCCCCCATGGTGCCTAGCTCGACATCTCCCCCGGCATCCGCCGCCACCAGGATGAGCCCTGCAGAGCGCGCCGCTTCGACGACTCCGGCGATGGGTACGTCGGCCGCGAGCGGGACATGGAACAGCGAGCCCGCGCTGGCGCGCACGCACTTGCCGTTGTGCGGATCGACTGATCCCTCGGTCAAGATCACGGCCGCCGCGCCCATGGCATCGGCGGCCCGAATTACGGTGCCCGCGTTGCCAGGATCGTTCACGCGGTCGAGGACGACCACGAGCGGACTCGACTGCCCGCGCACCGCGGCCATCACGTCATCGAGCGGGCGGGTGACGAGCGGGCAGACGGCGAGGATGCCCTGGGGATGCTGCGTCTCGGCCATGGCCGTGAGCACCGCTTCGGACACACGCCACGCGCGGGCTCCCGTGCGCTCGGCCGACCCGACCAGGTCAGCGAACCTCTCCTGCGCCTGGGCCGTGACGTAGAGCTCGACGACGCCGCGGTCCAGGGCCGCCTCTACCCCCGCGGGCCCCTCAACGACGAAGGCACCGCGCGTCTCGCGGTGCCTTCGATCGTGAAGTCGGCGTAGCTCGGCGACACGCTCCGACCTGGCGGAGGTGAGGTCGAGGTCGACCATGGTTCAGGCCGCGCTGGCCGGCAGCGCCTTGCGAGCGATATCGACCCTCGCGTCGAACGCCTTGGGGTCATTGTCGGCCATCTCGGCGAGCATTCTGCGATCGACCTGGATGTCAGCAGCCTTCAGCCCCTGGATGAACCTGTTGTAGGTCATGCCCCGGGCGCGCACCGCCGCGTTGATGCGCTGGATCCAGAGGCGACGGAACTCGCCCTTGCGGTCTTTGCGGTCATTGAAGGCGTAGACGAGCGAGTGGGTGACCTGCTCCTTCGCCTTGCGGTAGAGGCGCGACCGCTGGCCCCGGTAGCCACTCGCCTGCTCCAGGACCTCACGGCGCTTCTTGTGGGCGTTGACGGCCCTCTTCACGCGTGCCATGTCAGTTCTCCTTCGACGTGGGGTTGGTCACTTGGCGAGAAGGCGCTTGACCTTCTTGACATCTGCGGGCTTGACGGTCTCATCGAGCATCAGTCGACGGGTGCGCTTGCTCGGCTTGCCCTCCAAGAGGTGCCGGCGATTGGCCTGCTCATGGGTGATCTTGCCCGAACCGGTGATCTTGAAGCGCTTCTTGGCGCCGCTGTGCGTCTTCTGCTTGGGCATTGCTGTCCTCTCGGGTCGGTCGGGCGGTGTAGCGGTCGTGCGTGTCGAGGTGCCTAGGCCTCGGCGACGAGTGCCTCGTCTTCGAGTTCGAGCGGTACGGCGGCCCGTGCGTGGGTCGCCTTGCTCCGGTGCGGAGCGAGCACCATGATCATGTTGCGGCCGTCCTGCTTGGGTGACGACTCGACGAATCCGAGATCCTGCACATCCTCCGCGAGCTTGGCCAGGAGCCGCAGGCCGAGTTCGGGCCTGGACTGCTCGCGTCCGCGGAACATGATCGTGATCTTTACCTTGTCGCCTGCCTTGAGGAACCGCACGACGTGACCCTTCTTGGTGTCGTAGTCGTGCTGGTCGATCTTCGGCCGGAGCTTCATCTCCTTGATGACGGTGTGTGCCTGGTTTTTGCGCGCCTCGCGCAACTTGACTGCGGCCTCGTACTTGAACTTGCCGTAGTCCATGAGCTTGCACACCGGAGGCTTCGCCATGGGTGCAACCTCGACCAGGTCCAGATCGGATTCCTGGGCCAGCCGGAGGGCATCTTCGATTCGAACGATGCCGACTTGCTCACCCTGGGGACCGACCAACCGCACCTCGGGGACGCGGATCCTGTCATTGATCCTGGGCTCGACGCTGATGGCGCCTCCTCGACTGCCTTCGCGCCGACGGCCTTCGTCGGCGCAGTTCCGAGGAGGGCTCCTCGACGCAGGAGCCGGCATGCGCAGATCCGGCCCCTGCGGGGCCGTGCGCGGACCTGACGCCCGAGGGCGGAAGGTGGGAACCGGGTTCCTCTTGCGTGACCGCCGGACCGTGGCCCGACCGTCGAACGAGCCCAAAGGCTACCAGGGAGGACGGCGCCGAGCCAAAGTCAGGGCGGGCCGGCCAGCGCGCGCAGGGTCGGACCGTCGATCGCAAATCGCACCGGTCCGGCCACATCGACGAGCACCCCGTCGGCCCCCTCGTCGAGGGCTGCACGGGCGACATCGGGTGCGCGGGCCGGCACGGGACGAGCACCCGGGTCCCAGGCACGCAGGGTCTCGAGCGAGGTGAAGGCGAGCAGGCCCCGGCGACCGTCGGCCTGCACGAGGCTGACGGAGGCCATGTGGCTGGATTTCTCACCTCCCCCATCGCCGACGGCAACGGCCACGATCGGAACGAGCAGGCGTGCTCCCGCGAGGAGCAGGTCGAACGCGCCATCAGCGTCGTCTCCAGCGAGTGCTTCCCTGAGTCGGGGGTCCGCAGAGCCGTCGTCGTCGGTGAAGTCCGTCGGGGCCTGGATCAGTCGGCCGTTCCCTGCGGCGCTGGCCTCGTCGAGTGACATGGCTACAGGCGGCAGGCGTGGATGTCGGTGACGAGGATGCCCCTGGCTCCCAACTCGTAGAGCTCATCCATGGCACGGTGGACGTCGCGCCTGGGCACCATCGCCCTGACGGCGACCCACGCCGGGTCGTGCAGCGAGGAGATGGTCGGCGACTCGAAGCCCGGCGTGATGGAAACGGCCCGGTCGACCATGTCGGAGCGGATGTCGTAATCGACGAGCACGTAGGCGCGGGCGACCATGACGCCCTGCAGCCGCCGGACGAATGTGTCGACGGCCGCATCGGCTCCGGCCCCGCGCCGACGAACGAGGACGGCCTCACTGACGAGCAGCGGCTCCCCCACGATGTCGAGCCCGGCCTGGCGAAGGGTGGTGCCCGTGGCGACGACGTCGGCCACGGCATCGGCCACGCCGAGGCGTACGGCGTTCTCGACCGCCCCCTCCAGTCGCACGACCCGCGCATCAAGGCCCTCCCGCTCGAGGAAGGACTCGAGGAGTCCGGGATAGGAGGTGGCGATCCGGAGTCCGGCCAGGTCGCGGGCACTGCGCGCCGTCGATGCCGGGGCGGCCAGCCGGAACGCGGACTCGCCGAACCCCAGCGAGACCAGTTCGTCAGCATCCGCGCCGGAGTCGAGCAGCATGTCGCGCCCGGTGATACCGATGTCGACCGTGCCTGCACCGACATAGGTTGCGATGTCCTTCGGGCGCAGGAAGAAGAACTCGACGTCATTGTCAGGATCGAGGACCACCAGCTCGCGCACCGTGGCCGCGCGGCCGTAGCCCGCCTCGCGCAGCATGTCGCGAGCCGGGTCGGCAAGCTGGCCCTTGTTGGGCACCGCTACCCGAAGCACGGGCTAGAGCCTTTCGTAGACGTCGTGGAGCTTGACTCCGGAGGCGAGCATCAGGACCTGGGCGTGATAAAGGAGTTGGGCGATTTCCTCGGCCGTGCGCTCGCGGCCCTCATACTCTGCGGCCATCCACGCCTCGGCCGCCTCCTCGACGAGTTTCTTTCCGATCTCGTGCACGCCGGCGTCGAGAAGCCGACGGGTATTGCCGGTGGCGTCGGGGAAGGCCGACTTCGCCTGGAGTTCGGTGTAGAGCTCGTCGAAGGTCTTCACGCGCACAGACTAGGGCGTGGGCAGGTTGCGCAAGGCCAGGGCAGTGGCGATGGCAGCCTCGGCCGCCTCGCGTCCCTTGTCTTCGGCCGACCCCGGCAGTCCGGCCCGATCGAGTGCCTGCTCGACCGTGTCGCAGGTGAGGAGTCCGAAGCCAACGGGGGTCCGCGAGTCGATGGCCACTCGGCTGAGGCCGCTGGTCGCGGCATCGCAGACATAGTCGAAGTGCGGCGTGCCGCCGCGCACCACTGCTCCCAGGGCCACGATGGCGTCGTAGCCGGCATCAGCGCAGGCCGCGGCAGCCAGCGGGAGCTCGAAGGCGCCCGGGACACGGATCACGGTGCTGTGCGCGCCGGCGCCGTCGCAGGCCGCCTGCGCTCCGGCCACCAGCCCGGACATCACGTCCGCATGCCAGGAAGCAGCCACGATGGCGACGCGCAGCCCGGTGGCATCGAGGGCCCCCATCCGGGCAGCGCCGCTGCCGCTCATGTGGAGGCTCCGAGGTCATGGCCCATGCGCTCTGCCTTGGTGGCCAGGTAGCGGGCATTGTGCGCGTTGGGCTCGACAACGAGGGGAACACGCTCGGCGATGGAGAGCCCATAGCCCTCGAGACCGGCTCTCTTCGCGGGGTTGTTGCTCAGAAGGCGCATGGAGTGGACGCCGAGGTCGGCCAGGATCTGTGCGCCGATGCCGTAGTCGCGAGCGTCGGCCGGCAACCCGAGTTCGAGGTTGGCGTCGACCGTGTCGCGCCCCGAATCCTGCAGCTGGTAGGCCTGCAGTTTGTGCAGCAGACCGATGCCGCGCCCCTCGTGGCCGCGGAGGTAGAGGATCACGCCACGGCCATCGTCGGCGATCGCCCGCATGGCGGCGTCGAGCTGGGCACCGCAGTCACACCTCAGGGAGCCGAGAATGTCGCCGGTCAGGCACTCGGAGTGGACGCGCACCAAGATGCGCTCGCCGTCGCCGATATCGCCCTTGACCAGCGCGACGTGATCGATTCCGTCGAGGAGATTGCGATAGCCGACGATGCGGAAATCACCGTGAAGGGTCGGCAGCGCCGCCTCCGCTCCCCGCTCGACGAACCTCTCGCTTGTCCGCCGGTAGGCGATGAGATCGCGAATCGAGATCATGACGAGCCCGTGGGCGTCGGCGAACTCGCGGCACTGGGGCGCGCGCATCATGGACCCGTCGTCGTTGACCAGCTCGCACAGAGCGCCCGCCGCAACGAGCCCCGCCATTCGCGCGAGATCGACCGAGGCCTCCGTGTGACCCGCCCTGCGCAGGACGCCCCCGGAGACCGCCCGAAGGGGCATCACGTGGCCGGGGCGCGTCAGGTCCTGCGGATGAGTCGCCGGATCGGCGAGGGTGCGGATGGTGAGGGCCCGATCGGCCGCCGAGATGCCGGTGCTCTCGACGTCGCGGGC
This sequence comes from Actinomycetota bacterium, assembly GCA_046095085.1. Lineage (GTDB taxonomy): Bacteria > Actinomycetota > Actinomycetes > S36-B12 > S36-B12 > Mxb001. Next base: position 16,168 of record JBJTIQ010000235.1, read on the forward strand.
ATCGACCGATACGGCGTATGCCGTTCCCTTGCGGTCTTCATTGACCGCTGTCATCGGCGGCAGGCTGAGGTGATCGAGCGTGTCGCCTTCCATGCCCACGCAGATGTAGCCCGATGTGTAGCGGATCATGAAGCCGGTGAGCTCGGCGGTCGCACACTGCGCCCCGAAGATCAGGTCGCCCTCGTTCTCGCGATCCTCGTCGTCGACCACGACCACGGGGCGGCCAGCGCCAATCGCCTCGATGGCAGAGGCAATGGAATCCAGCCGCACCTGGGCGGCCGCGGGCTGACTCATGCGCCCACCCCGAACTCAGCGAGCCTCTCGACGTATTTGGCGATGACATCGACCTCAAGGTTGATGACGTCGCCTGCCTCCCGCGTGCCGAGGGTCGTCGCCTCGAGAGTGGTGGGGATGAGCGACACGCTGAACCAGTGGCCCTGGGCATCCGAGCCGGTCTCGACGACGGTGAGCGAGACGCCGTCGACCGCGATGGAGCCCTTCTCAACCACGTAGCGCGCGAGGGCTGCGGGGAGGCTGATTCGCACCACGTCCCAGTGCTCAGCGTGCTGGCGCGACAGGAGGGTGCCGGTGCCATCGACGTGCCCCTGGACGAGGTGGCCCCCGAGGCGGGTCGCCAGCGTCACGGGGCGCTCGAGGTTGACTCGCGTGCCCGGATGGACATCGCGCAGTGACGAGCGGATGAGGGTCTCTCGCATGACGTCTGCCGCGAAGGTGCCATCACCTCGCTGCGCCACCGTGAGGCACACGCCGTTGACGGCGATGGAGTCGCCGAGCCTGGAATCGACGATGACCGATGGGGCCGCGATCTCGAGCCGACGCGCATCACTGGGCAGCTCGGTGACAGCGATGACCTCGCCGAGCTCCTCAACGATTCCGGTGAACACGGCTTCTCCTAGCCTTCGCGACTCACGATGCCCTGAATCCTGGCATCCTCGCCCACCTGGTCGACACGCACCTCCGCGAGGCGCACCGCTTGCACGAGGGACTCGATGCCGAGGTCGCCCACCGCGGGTGATCCCGCACCCAAGAGCACCGGTGCGACGTACCACTGGACGCGATCTACGAGACCGGCGCGGAGGAAGGCGGCGGCGAGTGTGGGCCCGCCCTCAAGGAGCACGTGGCGAATCTCGCGCGCATGCAAAGTGGCGAGCACCTCCGCGGGATCCCGCGTGACCAGGTGCAAGGTCGCCGCCGACCCATCGAGCACCCGCGAATGCGCAGGCACATCACGGATTCCCACCACCACGCGGAGCGGCTGTCGGGTGGCTGGCTCGCCGCTGCCATCGCGAACCGTCAGGTGCGGGTCATCGCTGAGCACCGTGCCCGTGCCCACGACGATCGCATCCACCTGCGCCCGGAGCGCATGGACCTGGCTCCGCGACGTCTCGCCGCTGATCCAGCGACTGGTGCCATCGTTGGCGGCCACGCGGCCATCGAGGCTGGCCGCGACCTTCCATGTCACGAGTGGGCGCCCATGCGTCACGGCGAATGTCCACGCTTCGTTGATCGTCAGGGCGTCGTCGGAGAGGACTCCGCCTTCGACGTCGATACCGGCATTCGCCAGTTGCGCTGCACCACCTGCCGCGGCCGGATTGGGATCCGACTGGGCAAACACGACACGTGCCACCCCTGCGTCGATCAGAGCCTGAGAGCACGGCGGGGTACGGCCGTGGTGGTCGCACGGCTCGAGCGTCACGACGGCCGTGGCATCTCTCGCCTTGTCGCCGGCATGGCGGAGGGCGTCCGCCTCCGCGTGCGGCGTGCCCGCACCGCGGTGCACGCCTTCGGCCACGATCCGGCCGTCGGCATCGAGGATCACGCAGCCCACGCGAGGATTCGGCCCCGGCATCGGGCCGGGAGACGCAGCGAGCTCTAGAGCCCGTCGCATGGCCTCCACTTCGGCGACGGAGGCCATTAGGCGTCCGAGCTGAGCGGAGATGCAGCCGTCGCCATCTCACGCAGGGTGCGCACCATGCGATCGGGGTCGTCGGCCCCGAAGACGGCCGAGCCTGCGACGAAGACGTTGGCGCCCGCCTCGGCGCATCGACCAATGGTGTCGACGCTTACTCCCCCATCGACCTGCACCCACACGTCGCAGCCACTGCGGCGGACGAGTTCGCGGGCCTCGGCGACCTTGGGCAGGACCATGTCGAGGAAGCGCTGGCCGCCGAATCCTGGCTCCACCGTCATGAGAAGGACCATGTCGAGATCG
>JBJTIQ010000236.1:0-3864 GCA_046095085.1 Actinomycetota bacterium
CACCAGGCGTGCGGCCAGGTTCTCGGCCATCGCCACGCTGCGGTGCTTGCCGCCGGTGCACCCCACAGCGATGGTGACGTAGCGCTTGCCCTCCTGGAGGTAGCCCGCGGCCATCAGGTCCAGCAGGCCCGTGGCGCGATCGAGGAATTCGCGAGCCTGCGGGAACTCCAGGACGTAGTCGTTGACGTCGGCGTCCAGACCCGTCTGGGGCCGCAGCTCGTCGACCCAGTGCGGATTGGGCAGGAATCGCGCGTCGAGCACGACGTCGGCGTCCACGGGAATCCCGTACTTGAAGCCGAAGGACAGCACCGTGGCCCGCAAGGGTGCCTCGCCTCCCCCGAAGGCCGCCTCGACCTTGCGCCTGAGGTCATGCACGTTGAGTTGGCTGGTGTCGATGACGAGATCGGCCTGAGCGCGCAGATCGGCCAGCACTGCCCGCTCCCTGCGCAGGCCGTCGACGAGGCGTTCGCCATTCTGCAGGGGATGCGGGCGGCGGTTGCTCTCGAAGCGCCGCACGAGGGCACCGTCGGACGCCTCGAGGAAGAGAATCCGCACGTCAGCACCCGCCTCGCGCAGGGCGCCAACCGCGCGTTCGGTGTCGTCGAAGAAGCGACCGCCGCGGACGTCGACCACCACGGCAACGCGGGGAATCGACCCGTCGTCGGCGAGTTCCTCGACGGTGGCCGGGATCAGGCTGGGCAGCAGGTTGTCGATGACGAACCAGCCGACGTCCTCGAGTGCGCGCGCCGCGGTCGAGCGCCCCGCCCCGGACATCCCGGTGACGAGCGCGACCTCGGGCATGCGGTTCACGGCGGGTCCTCTCCTGGCGCGGCCCCCAGCATCTCATCCGACGACTCGGACAGGGCCGCCATGACGGCGGATGCGATCTTGGGACCGATGCCCGGGACGGCGGCGATCTCCTCCGCGTCGGCCTCGCGCAGACGCGCGACCGAGCCGAATCGGGCCAGCAGCGCCTTGACGCGCGCGGGTCCGAGGCCGGGCACGTCATCGAGCACGCTGCCGCGAACCCGGCGGCGAGACTTGCGACGCTGGTAGAGGATGGCCGCACGATGGGCTTCGTCGCGCATGCGCTGCAGGAGATAGAGGCCCTCGCTCGAACGGGGCAGGATCACGGGCTCGTCCGAGCCGGGCACCCACACCTCTTCAAGTCGCTTCGCCAGGCCGACCACCGGCAGGTCGGCCATGCCGCGCTCACGCAGGGCGCGCGCCGCGGCCTCAACCTGCGGGCGACCGCCGTCGACGACGAGGAGCTGCGGCGGATAGGCGAATGCGCGCCGGCGCTGCTGCTCGTCCTCGGCGTTCGCGCTCGGTCGGAAGCGCCGCGTGACGATTTCCTCGATCGCCGCGGTGTCGTCCTGTGCTGTCAGGGCGAACGTGCGCTTCTCGCCCGGCCTGAGCACGCCGTCCTCGAAGACCACGAGCGAGCCCACGACGTCCTGCCCGCCCAGGTGCGACACGTCGATCGTCTCGATGCGCAGGGGCGCACTAGGTAGGCCGAGCCCCTCCTGGAGATCCTGCAGTGCTCGTGAGCGGGCCGTGAGGTCCCCGCTTCTGCGGGCCTTGTGCAGGTCCAGGCGCTGGCGCGCATTGCGCGTGACGGTCTCGGCGAGCGCGCGCTTGGCGCCGCGCTGGGGCACGCGGACGTTGACCGCGGCTCCGCGACGCTGCTGCAGCAACGCGATGACGCTGCCTTCGGGATCGGCGGGGACGAGGATCTCGCCGGGCACTTCGCCGGAGTCCTCGGCCAGTGACAGGAGCAGCCCGCCCACGAGTTCACCCAGGGTGGCGTCCTCGACCTTCTCGACGACGTAGCCCCGCTCGCCGCGAATGCGCCCGCCGCGCACGTGGAACACCTCGAAGGCGGCCTCGAGCTCGTCATCGGCGATCCCGATGACGTCGGCATCGACGCTCTCGTCGAAGACGACCGTGTTGCGCTCCAGGGCACGGTCGAGGGCCTGGAGGTCATCTCGAAGACGGGCCGCCCGCTCGAAGTCCTCTCGAGCGGACGCCTCCAGCATTGCTGCGCGCAACCGGCGCAGCACCGGCTTGGACTGCCCGCCCAGGAACGCGCAGAGTTCGAGCGCGATATCGCGGTGCTCGGCTTCGCTGACGCGACCGACGCACGGTGCGCTGCACTTGCCGATGTCCGCGAGCAGGCAGGGGCGACCCGAGCGCTCGGCCCGGGCGAAGACTCCCGCACTGCAGGTGCGTACTGGGAACACGCGCAGGAGCAGGTCGAGGGTGGCCCGGATAGCCCAGGCGTGGGCGTAGGGCCCGAAGTAGCGCGTGCCCTCGCGCTTGGCCCCGCGGGTGACGAGCGCACGCGGGAATCGCTCGCCGAGAGTGACGGCGAGGTAGGGGTAGGACTTGTCGTCTCGGTAGCGCACATTGAAGCGCGGGTCGTACTCCTTGATCCAGGAGTACTCCAGCTGCAGTGCCTCGACTTCGCTGCCGACCACGATCCAGTCCACCGAGGCCGCCGACTCCACCATGGAGCGCGTGCGCGAGTGGAGCGTGCGGGGATCGGCGAAGTAGGAACTCAGGCGACTGCGCAGCGACTTGGCCTTGACCACATAGATGACCCGATCGGCAGGGTCGCGGAACCGGTAGACCCCCGGCTCGTCCGGGATGCTGGACGGCTCCGGCCGAAGGTCCGCTGACACGAGTTCAGCGTAGGCCCGAGGGCACAGGGCACCGCCCGTGTCGGGCCTAGCCGAGGATGACCTGGTCGCCCGAGACGGAGACGCTGGCCGGTGCGAGCCCGGTAGTGGCCGGACCCTGGATCACCGCGCCGTCCTCGGCGGAGAAGAGCGACCCGTGGCACGGGCAGAGGATCTCGTTGTTGACGACCTCGCTGACGAGGCAGCCCTGGTGGGGGCAGACCGCCGTGAAGCCCTTGATCGTGCCCTCCTGAGGCTGCGTCACGACGACCTTGGGTCCCTCGAAGACGGCGCCTCCCCCGACCGGGATCGACGCCACGGTGGCGAGGGCCTCACCGCCGCCCCCGATATCGCTCGGGGGTGCCTCCGTGGCAGAGGCGGAGGACGGGGATGGGGCGGAGGACCCGCAGGCGGCAAGTACGGCGGCTCCGCCGAGGGCGCATCCAGTGGCGAGGATCCCACGACGGGTCAGGGCGGCGGAATCAGTCATGGCTCCAGGCTAAGACGCGGAACGTCGGGCCGCTCGCTGGCCGGAGCGTGTCGCCCCACGCGTCGTGCGTGGGGAAACCTGGAGCGTGCAGGCGAGGAAGCGACCGGTGTGGCTGGCCTCGACGGCGGCCACCTCTTCGGGAGTGCCCTCGGCCACGATGGTGCCGCCGCGCGAGCCCCCCTCGGGGCCCATGTCGATGAGCCAGTCGGCCGACTTGATGACATCGAGGTTGTGCTCGATGACGATCACCGTGTTGCCCTTGTCGACGAGCGACTGCAGGACGCCGAGCAGCTTGCGGATGTCCTCGAAGTGCAGTCCCGTGGTCGGCTCATCCAGCACGTAGACGGTGCGTCCGGTCGAGCGCTTCTGGAGCTCGGCCGCGAGCTTCACCCGCTGTGCCTCGCCCCCGGACAGCGTGGGCGCCGACTGACCCATGCGGACGTAGCCGAGACCGACGTCGACAAGCGTCTGCAGGTGCCGGGCAATGGCCGGGATGGGCGCGAAGAACTCCAGTGCCTCCTCGATCGGCATGTCGAGCACCTCGGCGATGCTCTTGCCCTTGTAGTGGACCTCGAGGGTCTCGCGGTTGTATCGCGCGCCGTGGCACTCCTCGCACGGCACGTAGACGTCGGGCAGGAAGTTCATCTCGATGCGCAGGGTGCCGTCGCCAGCGCACGCCTCGCATCGGCCGCC
>JBJTIQ010000237.1:0-3491 GCA_046095085.1 Actinomycetota bacterium
CCTGCTCGGCAAGGCGGGCTCGCCCATCTACGCGGTTGACGCCGGCCGCGTCACCCGCAGCGGCTACCAGGGCAACGGCGCCCTCATCCTCGACATCACGAGCAAGGGCGGCCAGATGATCTTCTACGGCCACTTCTCCAAGATCTTCTTCTCCGAGGGCGACACGGTGAAGGCCGGCCAGCTGATCGGTCTCATGGGCGACACCGGATCATCGGGCGCCGTGCACCTGCACATCGAGTTGCGCCCCAGCGGCTGGTCCGGCTCCGCGGTCGACATCGAGCCGCTGGTTCGCAAGCTCTGCGCCTGATCGACTGCGCGGTCGCTACACCCCGGTTGTCGACCGCGGATACGCGATGTCCGGGTCCGTCATCACATTGACGAGGTAGGGCACGCCCGAGTCGAATGCGCGGTCGAGCGCCGGCCCGATGTCGCCCGGTCGCGTGACCGTCTCTCCTGCGCCACCGAGAGCCTTGACGACATCGTCGTACGCCGTGGGCTGTAGGTCGGCGGCCACGTCGTAGCCGTAGAGGAACCGCATGGGGTGGCGCTCGAGGTTCCAGCCGCTGTTGTTGCCGACGACGATGACCACCGGCAGGTCGTGGCGCACGAGCGAGTCGACGTCCATGAGCGAGAAGCCCGCGGCCCCGTCGCCGAGGAGCAGCACCACCTGGGACGACGGGTGCGCCAGTCGAGCGGCCATGGCGTAGCCGGGGCCGGTGCCCAGGCAGCCGTAGGGACCGGGATCGAGCCAGTGGCCGGGTCGCTGCGGCTCGACGTAGCGACCGGCAAACGACACGAAGTCACCGCCGTCGCCGATGACCACGGCGTCGTCCGCCAGCCGCGGCATGAGTTCGCCGTAGACGCGCGCCGGGTGGATCGGGTCGGCCTCACTGGCCAGGTCGGCAGCATCCCCCGCGATGGCGGCGAGAGCGCGCTCTCGAAGCCCGATGGACCAGTCGGATATCGGGAGCGGTTCGGGGAGCTCGCGTGCGAGGGCCAGGAAGGCACCGCTGAGATCGCCGCTCGCGCAGGCCGCGAGGTCGAGGTGGTCGGCAAGCTGCCCCGGGGAATCGACGATGTGCACGACCGGAGCGGGCGGATCGCCGAAGCGTCCGTAGCCGAGTCGGAAGTCCAGCGGTGTGCCCACGACGACGACAAGATCAGCGGCGGCAAACGCCGCTCCGCGCGCGCGGGTCACGAGCAGCGGGTGGTCGGGCGGGAGGATTCCTCGGGCCATGCCGTTGGCAATGACGGGTACGCCGGTCGCATCGACGAAGGCACGGGCGGCCAGCTCCGCACCATCGGCCCACACGTCGCTGCCGAGCACGAGAAGCGGACGCTGGGCGCCGCGCAGCAGGGTGGCGATGCGGGCAATGTCCTGCGGATCCAAAGTGGCCACCGAGCGGTGGTCGTCGACCGGGGCGGTGTACTCCGCGGGCGTGAAGAGGATGTCCATGGGCACGTCGACGAAGACCGGACCTCGGTGCGCGCTTCCCGCGAGCGTGAACGCGGCATCGACAGCCCGCCCGACGCCGGCCGCATCGTGCACCGTCGACGCTGCCTTGGTCACGGGAGCGAGCAGCGGCGGGTGGTCGATCTCCTGAAGTGCGCCCGATCCCCATCGTCCATCGGGCGCACGTCCACCGAGCAGCACCAGTGGCGATCCGTTGACCCAGGCGCCCGCCACGGCGCTGACCGCATTGGTCACCCCCGGACCGGCGGTGACGGCAGCGAAGCCCGGCACGCGCGTCAACTTGCCGGTGGCCTCGGCAGCGAAGACGGCGGTTTGCTCATGGCGGACATCCACGAGGCGCAAAGGGCCCGGCGTGCCCGACTCGATGGCGGCTACGCCGCCGACGGCCGCGTCGTACAGCGGGAAGATGTGCGCGCCGGAGAGCGTGAACAGCGTGGTGACACCGTGGTGGACGGCCGCCTCGATGGCCTGCGTCCCGCCGTGGGCAGCCGGTCGCATCGGGCGCGTGTCGGTCATCGTCGACTACAACAGAACGAGCGTCAGGATGCTCGCACCCAGGGCGACGAGCACGACGATGGCGACGACGGTTATCAGCGTCTTGTTCTGCACGGGTATCCCTTCGACGACATGGCAGGCTACCGGGTGCGGGGGGAAGGCCCCGGCGAAGGCGTAACCTCGCCTCCGTGGGCTCACTCGACCGCCTGGCGCAGGAGCGCACCGACCTGTCGCCGGAGGAGATAGAGCGCCTCCAGTCGCTCATCGGCGCGTGGGGGCTCGTGGCCGATCTGGCCCTGTCCGACCTGGTGCTGTGGCTGCCCACGTGGAACACCGGCGGCTGGGTGGCCGCTGGCCTCGTGCGTCCGGCCACGGCGCCCACATCGGTGCCGGAGGACCTCGTCGGCTCCTTCATTCCCCGGGGACGCGCCCCGGATCTGGACCTGGCCTCGACCACGGGGCGCGCCGTGCACCACCGCGAATCCGGCTCCCACATGCCCACGGCTGTCGAGACACTTCCGCTGCGGGCACCCGCCGACGCCCTCGGCCACGGCCGTGTCATCGCCGTACTCGCGCGCCATCCCGTCACGCGCAGCGGAGGTCGACTCGAGCAGGTCTACCTCGAGACGGCCGACCTCCTGCTCGACATGGCAGCTTCCGGCGCGTTCCCGCTGCCCGGCTTCGATGCGTCGGCGGCGCCCCCGCGCGTGGGAGACGGCCTGATTCGTCTCTCTCCGGGTGGCGTCGTCGACTTCGCCAGTCCCAACGCGGTCTCGGCCTTCCGTCGCCTCGGACTCGCGCCCGCGCTGGAAGGCAGCGAGCTGTCGCGCGTGGCCACGCGCCTGTCGCATCGCCCCGGCCCCGCAGACGAGCGCGTCGCTCTCGTGGTGGGCGGCCACGCATCGGGTGATGCTGAGATCGAGAATGCTTCGGCGTCGGTCAGCCTCCGCGCCGTCCCGCTCGTCGACGCCTCGGGCCCGCGCGGAGCGATCGTGCTCGTGCGCGACATCACCGACCTGAAGCGTGGCGAGCGAGCGCTGCTGACCAAGGATGCCTCACTTCGCGAGGTCCACCACCGAGTCAAGAACAATCTCCAGACCGTGGGGGCGCTCCTGCGCCTGCAGTCGCGCCGGGTGACCGCCGAGGAGGCCCGGGAGGCATTGGCCGAGGCGGGTCGGCGAGTCTCCGCCATCGCGGCCGTCCACGAGATCCTGGCCCGCGAGCCGGGTGATTCGGTGGATTTCGACGATGTCATCGACAGCCTGCTCAGCCTGGCGCGCGAGCTCTCACCGGCCTACGCGTCGGGCATGACGCCGCCGCACATCGAGCGATCGGGTCAGGCTGGCACCGTGCGCACCGATGCTGCAGGGCCACTCGCGATGGCAGTCTCGGAGATCGTGCACACCGCGGTCGAACATGCGCATGCGGCACACATCAGCGTGCGGCCGGCACGCTGGAACGATCGCATCGTCGTCCATGTCATCGACGATGGCGTGGGCATCGAAGACGATCAGGCAGAGGG
>JBJTIQ010000238.1:0-3421 GCA_046095085.1 Actinomycetota bacterium
CCCGAGGAGTTCGCCGAACTCGGCCGCCTCTGCCGAGTCATCGCCGACCGCGCCTGCGTCGGCCAACCCGGCGACGACTGATCGCTATCCCCACCCCGGGGATCGGGCCACAAACTGGACAGGCCAGACTTCTGACCCGTGCTAGTCGTGAGCGTGCTCAGCCTCAAGGGCGGCGTCGGCAAGACGTCCGTCGTCCTGGGCCTGGCCGGTGCCGCCCTCAAGAAGGGCCTGTCGACGGTCGTCATCGACCTCGATCCTCAGGGCAATGCCACGTCGGTGCTGCGCTCCCGTCGAATTCGGGGCACGGCGACGACGGTCCTGGCCCATCCGACCGAGGAGTCGATCAGGGAAGCCCTGACGCGTTCGGACTGGAAGGGCGGCGGCGATATCCGACTCATCGCCAGCGATCCCAACCTCGTGCGATTCGACGCCTGGTCGGGCACCCGCGCCTTTCGCCCGAAGTTGGCTCGGGCTGTCAAGCACCTTGACGTCGACCTCGTCCTCATCGACTGCCCGCCTTCCCTCGGAGCGCTGACGCGCGAGGCCCTGGCGGCCGCTGATCTGGCCGTCGTCGTAACGACGCCCTCCTACTTCGGCGCCCAGGGTGCTGAGCGGGCGATCGCGGAGATCCGCGAGATCCGCGACTCCGTCAATCCGCGCCTGGAGTTCGCGGGCATCGTGGTCAACAGGCTTCGCGAGAAGACCGAGGAGCACCGCTACCGTAAGCGCGAGCTCATCCAGATCCACGGGGCCCAGGCACTGCTGAAGCCCTACATCCCCGAGCGTGTCGCCGTACAGCAGGCCGAGAGCGCGGGCCAGCCGCTGCATGCGGTGAAGTCCGCGGGTGCCCGCGAGGTGTCCAAGGCGTTCGACAAGATGCTCGGGCGCCTGGTCAAGCTCGGCAAGGACCGCGAAACCGCGCAGTCCCAGTAGTCGCGGCAGGCCCGCTGCGCGGGCGGCGGACGAGTCGACCGGGGTCGACAACGGCCGACGGCAGGCCCGCTGCGCGGGCGGGCGGCGGACGAGTCGACCTATAAGCCGGATTCTGTCCTCGCTCTTGCGAGGGGCGATCATCCATCTGGGACCACCGTTGCCGATGGCCTCGTGCGACCTACCAGCAGGCGTGGCCCTTGCGGGCCGAGCGGGCCGCTCACCTGCCATGGATCCGAGGATCCTCTTGGTCTTGCTCCGGGTGGGGTTTGCCGAGCCGCCGCAGTCACCTGCGGCGCTGGTGGTCTCTTACACCGCCGTTTCACCCTTACTAGTCCAAGGACTAGCGGTTTGCTTTCTGTGGCACTGTCCCGCGGGTTTCCCCGGGTGGGCGTTACCCACCACCTTGCCCTGTGGAGTCCGGACTTTCCTCGACGCTTGCGCGCCGCGATCGCCCGGTCGGCTCGTCCGCCGCCGTCCTAGCGTACAAGCGCCCCGACATCGACCCTCCAGCCGCATCAGCGCCACATATCGACAACTAGGGGCGGCGTAGTTGTCGATATGTGGCGCTCGAGGCTGGCAGGAGCGGAGTTGGCTCTGGCGTGCCCTGATTCCGCTAGGGTGCGACCGTGGCGCAGGGCATGAGCAAACGCACGCGTTTGGTCACCGGCCTGGTCGTCCTGACGATCGGGATGCTGCTGCCATCACTGCTCGCGCGGGCGCTCGACCACCCCGTCATCGCGGCGGCCATCTTCATGCCGGTCATGGCCGGCATGCTGCCTACGGTCCTGGGCGGCGCGCGCATCGCCCTGATCTCCGTGCCCGTGCTCGTCGTCGCGAGCGGACTCGCCGTCGTCGGCCACGGCAATGCGATCCTCGCGGGGGTCGTCATGGGCGCGACCTCCCTCGCCTTCGGACTCAGCTGTCGATCCGGCGCCAACAAGTTCCTGGTGATGGTGCCCATCACCGTCGGCTTCATCGTGTGCGTGCCACCGAATCTCGCCACCGACGTCACCGCCAATGTCGGCTTCGTGGCGCTCGTCACCCTCGTCGGCAGCCTCTGGGGCGTCGGCCTGGGCTGGGTTGTCACACGCAGGAGCACGCACCAGTCGCCCGAGCCCGAGGCGTGGTCGCGCACCTGGGCCTATGCCATCACCCTCGCCCTGCTGACCGGTCTCGCGGCGGCGGTCTCCATCGCCACCAACTGGGGACACGCGGGCGGATGGTTCGTCCTGACGGTCGTCGTCGTCTTCCAGCCCTACCTTCGCGTTGCCGCCCAGAAGACATTCCAGCGGGCCGGCGGCACCGTCGTGGGCGTCGGCATCGCCCTAGTCATCGACTTCGTGGTCCCGTGGACGCCGGTGAAGGCGATCATCGGTGCCGCGCTGTTTCCCATCGCGATCGTCATTCTCATCAAGCCCCAGTACCCCTACTGGGCCTACACCGCAGTGCTGACGCCGGGCATCGTCCTTCTGGAGGGCGCGGCGACATCGATCGCCATCACCGCCGGATCCCGGCTGGCCGCCACCTTCGCCGGGGTCGCGCTCTCACTCGTGGCCGTCGTCGTACTGGCGCCGCTGTATCGCCACTACACCGGCGGTGCGCCCGATACCGCAGCCCCGAATCGATCCGATGCTGATCCTGCTGCCTCCCAGTGAGGGCAAGGCGACGCCGAGTCGAGGCGCGCCCCTGAAGCTGGCGAAGCTGTCGTTCCCCTCCCTCAACCCCACCCGCTCGTCGGTGCAGGAGGCCCTCACGCGGCTTTGCAGCGGGCCTGCGGCGAAGGCGCGCACGGTGCTCGGCATCTCGGCGCGTCAGGACGACGAACTCCAGCGCAATCGCGCGTTGGCGACATCGCCCACGGCCCCGGCGGCCGAGATCTACACCGGCGTGCTCTACGACGCCCTCGACATCGCCACGCTCCCCAAGCGATCACGCGCCCGGGCCTCCTCCGACATCGCCATTGCCTCAGCCCTCTTCGGGCTCGTCCGGGTCGACGACCCCATTCCCGCCTACCGACTGTCGGGCGACGGCTCGCTTCCGGGCATCGGCAAGCTAGCGACGGTGTGGCGCGAGGTCGTCCCCGACGCGATTGCCGACGCAGCCGGCCACGGCGTCATCCTCGACCTTCGATCATCGGCGTACGTCGCCCTGGGTCCGGTGCCCGACGATCTCAGCGAGCGCACCCTCGTGGCGCGGGTGCTGCAGGAGAAGGCCGGCAAGCGCAGCGTCGTCAGCCACCCCAACACGGCCACCAAGGGCCGCCTCGTGCGCGCGCTGCTCGCCCAGCCGCGGGCACGCACCGTCAGCGATGTGGCCGGTGCGCTGGGCGACGCCGGCTATCGCGTCGAACTCACCGCACCGAAGAAGGCCGGCCCCTGGACCCTCGACGTCGTCGTCCAGGACCTGTAGCCCCCCTCCCCCCCTCGCACCGTTGCGCTGAGTGGTCGCCAACTCACCGAGTTAGCGACCACTCAGCGCAATGGTGCGT
>JBJTIQ010000239.1:0-9567 GCA_046095085.1 Actinomycetota bacterium
CGCGAGTTCACCCCGGTCGACTTCGACGATGAGGCCCTCGCCTTCGGCGCCCACGAGGAGGTCGGTGCCGGTGGGCACTTCCTCGGTGCCGAGCACACGATGGAGCGCTTCCGCACCTGCTTCTACCGCCCGTGCCGGTGGAACTCCGACAACTTCGAGCGGTGGACGCGCCTGGGAGCACGCGACGTGGTCGAGCGCGCCCGGGAGATCTACGAGAAGAAGCTCGAGGACTACGAGCAGCCGCCCCTCGACGACGCCATCCGTGCCGAACTCGAGGAGTACATCGTCAAGCGCCGCGCCGAACTGGGAGACTGACCGCCTCGCCCCTGAGGAGGTCTCCATGTCTTTGCGCCGCTTCGCGGCCCTTGCCGCTGCGCTCGCCTTCCTTTCCCTACTCATCGCCTCACCGTCGCAGGCCCAGCCGGCGGCCAAGACGCTGGTCTTCACGGTCGAGCTGGAGCCGATCGGGTCTGACACTTACGGCCTCCCGCACGACGTGACCTACGGCCAGGGGCGCCTCACGGGGACGACGACCTGGGGTCGCCGCCAGGCCAGCGTCGACTGGATGTGCAGCCACATCTCCGTCGATGGCACCGGGCCGGTGAGCGACCTGGTGACGATCACCCGCTCGGATGGCGCGGTCCTCGCTCTGGCGGTCACGGGGTGGGTCACCGATGGGCGCCTGCGCGGCACCGTCGAGGTGATCGGGGGCCGGGGCGCCTACCGCAACGCCACCGGCACCGGCACCGTCAGCGGGCACAAGGGGAAGGCGACGCTGTCGGTGACGGTCGCCCAGGGTGCCGGCCGTGCACTCCCAAGGCACGGCGTCGGCTGCTAGCAGGCCAAGGGGTACCGCCGACGGGTGATGGCGCCCTAAGGTGACGCCATGCCCAGGGGATACGACTACATAATCGTGGGCGGTGGCTCCGCCGGCCTCGTGCTCGCCGATCGCCTGACCGAGGACCCGTCGACAACAGTGCTGGTCCTGGAGGCCGGGCGGCCCGATTACCCCTTCGACGTCTACGTGCACATGCCTGCCGCGCTGACCTTCCCCATCGGCAATCCGCTCTACGACTGGATGTATGCCTCGCAGCCCGAGCCCTACATGAACGATCGCCGCGTCAATCATGGCCGCGGCAAGATCCTGGGCGGCTCCAGCTCCATCAACGGCATGATCTTCCAGCGCGGCAATCCCCTCGACTACGAGCGCTGGGCGGCCGACCCTGGCATGGAGACGTGGAGCTACGCCCACTGCCTGCCGTACTTCAAGAAGATGGAGGACTGCCGGGCCGGGGCCGACGAGTGGCGCGGCAAGGACGGCCCGCTCATCCTCGAGCGCGGTGAAACGCGCAACCCGCTCTTCGCCGCATTTTTCTCGGCGGTGCAGGAGGCCGGCCACGACTTGACCTCCGATGTCAACGGCTTCAAGCAGGAGGGCTTCGCGGCCTTCGACCGCAACGTGCACAACGGACGCCGCTACTCCGCGACCAAGGCCTACCTGCGGCCGGCGGCTTCACGACCCAATCTCACGGTCAAGACCCGAGCCCAGGTCACGCGCGTCGTCTTCGACACCTCCTCGGGTTCCCCGAAGGCGACGGGTGTCGAGGTGTCCATGGGCGGCAAGAAGCCCGTGCGCGTCCGCGGCTCCGAGGTGATCCTGTGCGGAGGCGCCTTCAACTCTCCCCAGCTCCTGCAGTTGTCGGGCATCGGCAATGCCGACGAACTGAGCTCGGTGGGAGTCACTCCCGTGCATCACCTGCCGGGAGTGGGCGAGAACCTCCAGGATCATCTCGAGGTCTACGTGCAGCACGCCTGCACTCAGCCCGTGTCGCTCAATCCCAACCTGCAGCTCTGGCGCCGCCCCTTCATCGGCGCGCAGTGGCTCTTCCTGCGCTCGGGCCCGGGCGCCTCCAATCACTTCGAAGCCGGCGGCTTCATCCGCAGCAATGACGACGTCGACTACCCCAACCTCATGTACCACTTCCTGCCGATCGCCGTGCGCTACGACGGCACCGCCCCCGCCGGCGGCCACGGCTACCAGGTGCACATCGGGCCGATGTACTCCGATGCGCGCGGCAAGCTCTGGATCACCGGTCCCGATCCGTTCGCGCCGCCGGCGTTCCGCTTCAACTACCTGTCCACGGAGCAGGACCGGCGCGAATGGGTCGAGGCGATCCGCAAGACGCGCGAGATCCTGGCGCAGCCCGCATTTGCTCCCTACAGCGGCGGCGAGATATCACCCGGGCCTGAGGTGGATTCCGATGAGCAGATCCTCGACTGGGTACGCCGCGACGGTGAGACCGCCTACCACCCCTCGTGCACGGCCCGCATGGGCGTCGATGGCATGTCTGTCGTCGACCCGCTCACCATGCGCGTGCATGGCACCGAAGGGCTGCGCGTAGTCGACGCGTCCGCGATGCCCTACATCACCAACGCCAACCTCTATGCGCCGACGATGATGATGGCCGAGAAGGCGGCCGACCTCATTCGAGGCAACACTCCGCTGGCTCCGGACCACGCGCCCTTCTACCGGCCGCGCAAGGAAGCGCCGGCCCATGCCTGATCTCTACATCGATGGCCAATGGGTCCCCGCTGCCGAGGGTGGCATGCGTGAGATCCGCTGCCCCGCCGACGGCCAGCTGGTGCGTGTCGTCGACGAGGCGACAGCGGTAGACACCGATCGCGCCATCATGGCGGCGCGGCATTCCTTCGACGATGGCCGCTGGAGCGAGGTGCCCTTCACCGAGCGCGCGCAACTGCTGCTGCGGGTGGCCGACCTACTCGAGCGCGATGTCGACGACATCGCCCGCGCGGAATCCCTAGACACCGGCAAGCGCATGGTGGAGTCGCAGTACGACGTGGCCGACGTGGTCAGATGCTTTCGCTACTTCGCCGGACTCGCGGCAGGCGACTCCGTGGGCGGCCGCGTAGTGGATGCGGGCAATCCCGACGTGCGATCGCGTATCGACTACGAGCCGGTAGGCGTCTGCGGGCTCATCACGCCATGGAACTACCCGCTCCTACAGGCCTCCTGGAAGGTTGCACCCGCGCTCGCGGCGGGCAACTCCTTCGTCATCAAGCCCAGCGAACTCACGCCGAGCACGACGATCCACCTCATGCGATTGCTCGACGAAGCCGGGCTGCCGCCGGGAGTGGCCAATCTGGTGCTCGGCGCTGGAGCCTCCGCCGGTGCGCCGCTGGCGAGTCATCCGGCCGTCGACATGGTGTCGTTCACCGGCGGTCTCGTGACCGGGCGACGCATCATGGCCGAGGCGGCCGGCACGGTGAAGAAGGTCGCGCTCGAGCTGGGCGGCAAGAACCCCAACATCGTCTTCGCCGATGCCGATCTCGAGGCGGCCATCGACAATGCCGTGACGGCTGTCTTCCTGCACTCCGGGCAGGTCTGTTCGGCGGGTGCCCGTCTCATCGTCGAGGAATCCGTCCGCGACGAAGTGGTGGACGGCGTCGTGGCCAAGGCACGAGCCATCCGCCTGGGTGGTCCCTTCGACCCGCGAGCCGAGACCGGGCCGCTGATATCCGAGGGGCATCGAGCGAAGGTGTCCGCCTACGTTGCCGCCGCGCTGGCCGAGGGCGCGGTCCTGCGCTGTGGCGGATCAGCACCCGATCCGGCCGAATACCCCGCGCTCGCGTCCGGCTCCTACTACCTTCCGACTGTGCTGGATGAGTGCCGCACCGAGATGACCTGCGTCCAGGACGAGTCCTTCGGGCCGGTCCTGACCGTTGAGACCTTTTCAACCGAGGACGAGGCGGTGCGCCTGGGCAATGACACGACCTACGGGCTCGCAGGAGCCGTCTGGACCTCCGACGCCGGGCGCGGGGAACGCGTAGCGCGGGCTCTGCGTCACGGAACCATCTGGATCAACGACTTCCACCCGTATCTGCCCCAGGCCGAGTGGGGCGGGTTCAAGCAATCGGGAGTGGGGCGCGAACTCGGACCGACCGGCATGCACGAATACCTCGAGGCCAAGCACGTCTACCGCAACCTGTCGCCCGCACCGAGCGGGTGGTTCGGTGGCGAAGGGGAGTGACCGTGACCGACACACTTATCAGCGCCCCGGCCATCTCCGTGCGCGGGCTGTGGAAGGTCTTCGGTCCCAACGCCGAGAAGATCATCGGCACGCCCTACGAAAACCTGTCTCGCGACGAACTCCTCTCGGAAACCGGCTGCACTGCTGCGGTCCGCGATGTCTCCTTCGAGGTTTCCTCCGGAGAGGTCTTTGTCGTGATGGGCCTGTCGGGCTCTGGCAAGTCCACGCTGGTGCGTTGCCTGACACGCCTTATCGAGTCCACCGCCGGGCAGGTCTTCATCGAGGGCGAAGACGTGCTCGCCGCCTCTCCAGCACGCTTGCGCGAACTCCGACGCACCGAATTCTCGATGGTCTTCCAGCACTTCGGGCTCTTCCCGCACCGCAAGGTGATCGACAACATCGCCTACCCGCTGGAGATCCAGGGCGTGAAGAAGGACGTCCGCTACTCCCGTGCGGAAGAGGTCATCCAGCTCGTGGGGCTCGCCGGCTACGCCAATGCCTATCCCGAGCAACTGTCAGGGGGCATGCAGCAGCGCGTGGGCCTGGCTCGGGCCCTGAGCGTCGATCCCGACGTGATGTTCCTCGACGAGCCCTTTAGCGCTCTAGATCCGCTCATCCGCCGCGACATGCAGGCCGAGGTCATCCGCCTGCATCGTGAGCTTGGCAAGACCATGGTCTTCATTACCCATGACCTCGCCGAGGCCATGAAGCTCGGGGATCGCATTGCCATCATGCGCGACGGCGCCGTCGTGCAGATGGGCACCGCCATGGACCTCGTGCTCAACCCCGCTGACGACTATGTCGCGGACTTCCTGCGCGACATCCCCAAGAGCCACGTCCTGCCGCTTGAGGTCATCGCGCGGCCCTTGCGCGATGGCGAGCTGGGCGATGGCCCGGTGCTCGACGGCGCCACGATCGTGCGGGATGCGACCCACGCGATCATCGACTCCGTTGCCCCCATTCGCGTGCAGGTCGGCGGCCAGATCGTCGGCTTCGTGGGCAGCGACGACGTACTCACGCTCATCGCCGGCGACCCCGGCTCGGAGCTGGACGACTGATCGTGGAAATCCGCGCGGTGCTGGCGAAGCGCTGGGTCCAGGCGCTGCTCGTGCTCATCTTCTGGGTGGTGCTGGCCACCGTGTTGAAGGGTGTGCAGACGCAGGAGCTCTCGACGCAGAAGAACTCCTGGTTCACCACCATCCTGCGCGACTTCGCCTCCTCGATTCGCGGCAATCGCACGGAGAGCCCGATCTTCGTCTACTTCTTCAACCCCATCCGGGTAGGCATCCAAAGTTTCATTGAGATCATCATGGGCGTCATCGCGGTGCCCGCCAAGGGCGACCTGATTCCGCTGCTCGGCTGGTTCGGCACCCTCGTCCTGATCGGCTTCATCGTCTACGCGGCCTCGACCTTGCGCATGGCGCTGTTCAGCATGGCGATGCTTGCCCTGTGCGGGATGCTGGGCATGTGGCTGCTCACTATGGAGACGCTGGCCATGACGATCGGCTCCGTCGTCCTCTCGCTGGTGATCGCCCTGCCTTTAGGCGTCTGGGCCGGCCTCAACGATCGCGTGATGAAGGTGCTGAGACCGTGGCTTGACCTGGCCCAGGTGCTGCCCACCCTGGTCTACCTGGCGCCGCTGGCGCTGTTCTTCCTCATCGGAATCGCTTCGGCCACGATCGCCACGATGATCTACGCGATCCCGATCTGCATCCGGATCACGGCGCATGCCATCAAGTCGCTGCGCGAGGGCCCCATCGAGGCGGCACGCTCAGCAGGCTCCACGACGCGCCAGATCCTGTTCAAGGTGCAGTTGCCCATGGCCAAGAGCACCATCATCCTGGCTGTCAACCAGACCATGCTGGCCGCTTTGTCCTTCGTTGTGATCGCGGCCCTTATCGGTGCGCCAGGTCTCGGCAAGCCGGTGGTCGAGGCACTCACCATTCGCAACGTCGGCGACGGCGTAGTCGCCGGCCTAGCAGTGGTCTTCCTCGCGATCATGCTCGACCGGTCGACGAGCGCGGCGGTCAACCGCGACAAATCCGGCTACGCGGCCGCAGAGGCGGTCAAGGTGCGCCGCCGGATCGGCCTCGGCGTCTTCGCGGTCGTCACCTTGATCGCCATCTACCTGTCGAGGTTCGTGCTGTGGTTCGCGGTGTGGCCCGAGCAACTCAACTTCGGCGAGCCGGTGGCCGCCGTCGCCAACTCGCTGTCCGAGTGGATCACCGCCAATCTGGAGTTGCTCACGGTCTCGGGGAGCGAAGGCTTCACGGTGTGGTTCCTCAACCCGCTGCAGGACCTCCTGGCCAACTCGCCGTGGTGGCTAACCTTGATCGCCATCAGCCTGCTCGCGCTCATCCTCGCCGGGCGCACCATCGGCATCCTGACGTTCTGCCTGCTCATCCTCGTGATGGCCACCGGTCTGTGGAACGACACCATGGTCACCCTGGCGATGACCCTGATTGCCACGGGCGTGGTCGTGCTTATCGGCATCGTGCTCGGCGTCTGGGCCGGTCGCAGTGCGCGCGTCGACAGGGTTCTCAGACCCTTCCTCGACGCAGGGCAGACGATGCCTGCCTTCGTCTATCTGGTCCCGGTCCTGGCGCTTTTCGGACCGACTCGCTTTGCCGCCATCGTCCTCGGCGTCGTCTACGCCGCACCGGTGGTCATCCGTGTCGTGGCAGACGGGATCCGCAAGGTGCCCAAGGAAACCGTCGAGGCGGCCGTCTCGGCAGGATCGACCAACCTCCAGGTCATCACCAAGGTCCAGTTGCCCACCTCGCGGCGATCCATCCTCCTGGGCGTCAACCAGGGGCTCATCTTCGTGCTGGCCGTCGTGGTCATTGGCGGATTCGTTGGCGCCGGGGGCCTGGGCTACCTCGTGATCGTGGGCCAGTCGAAGCCCGAGCTCGCCGGCAAGGGCCTGGCCGCCGGTATTGCCATCGTGCTCCTGGGGATCATCCTCGACCGAATCGCCCAGGGTCGGCCCCAGGAGGCACGGCCCCGCGCCCGCTAGGGGCTGATATGGATCCGTTACCCCCAATACCGCCCCACGGCCACCCTCACTTCATACGATGCTCTCAGTCATCAACCCTTCCCAGGAGGAAGAATGAAGCGAGTAGGCACACGCGCGGGCCTGATGGTCGCGCTCGCCACTGCCGGATTGGCCCTGGCGGCCTGCGGTGGCGGCGTGAACTCCGGATCGAGTTCCTCGGCGGCCGCCCCGGCGGAGTCCAGTGCCGCCGCCCCCGCATCGAGCGAGGCAGCGGCACCCGCAGACTGCGGCGCGTGGTCAGTGGCCATGCACGCATGGGTGGGCTACACAGCTTCCGCCCAGGTCTTGAGCGACGTGGCGCGCGAGAAGCTCGGCTGCGACATCACGCAGACCACGCTTGACGAAGGCGCCACGACATACGACGCCATGGAAGCCGGCACGATCGACGTCGTCATCGAAGACTGGGGTGGCGGCCGCTGGCAGGAGTGGGTCGACCGCGGCGCTGTCGTCGAAATCGGGCCTGGCGGCAACATCGGCCTGATCGGCATGTTCGTGCCGCAGTGGATGTGCGATGAGTACCCCGACATCACTGACGGTGCCAACCTCAACAAGTACGCCGACCTGTTCAAGACGGCGGAGTCGGGCGACAAGGGTGCCTGGCTCGAGGGACCGCCCGGATACACCACGATCGGCGAGAAGCTCATCGAGGCCAACGGCCTGAACTTCAAGGCCATCTACACCGGCTCCGAGGCAGCGCTCATCGAGGCCCTCAACAAGGGCATCGAAAACAAGACGCCGGTCATCGCCTACGGTTGGGAGCCCTGGTACTACATGGCAAACGCGGATGTCTGCCGCGTCAACTTCCCCGCCAACGACTGGAGTGATCCGGCAGAGGCAAGCGGTCTCACCGACTACCCCGAGCTTCCCCTCATCAAGCTGGCGAGCAGCAAGCTGATGGACTCAGGCAGCCCGTTCGCCACGCTCGTGACGAACTTCGTCTGGACCAATGAGGATCAGAACTCGATCGCAGCTGATATCGAGGGTGGCATGTCGCCCGAGGAAGCCGCGAAGAAGTGGATCGACGCTCACCCGGAGATCGTCGCCCAGTGGCTCGAGGGCACCGGCGCGTCCTGACCCGACAGCGACACGTGATGGGGCCCCGGCACATGCCGGGGCACCATCACGTTTGAAGGGCGTCCGGTGGGCTGCCGTGGCTATGCTGCGATAACCCCGTAAGGAGCCCGATGTCTGTGCGACCGCGTCACCTCACCGCATCCCTGGCGGCCCTTGCCTGTGTGGCACTCGTGTGTTTGGCGCCCACCACAGCGGCTGCCAAGACACCGCCGGGCGACAAGGGCGGTGCCAAGGGCCCGGAGAGCCCCTGCTCGGTCGAGCAGGTCCTCGATACCTCCGCGGATATCGACACCCACGCGTGGCTGCTCAAGGCGCCACCGGGTGAGCAGCAGGTGCCCTGGATCGATGGCGGCGTCGTAGTCGAGCAAGACAGCCCGACAGGCGATGACGTCACAGGCCTCACGGCATACGCCAAGGCGACCGCCATCGCGACTCAGGGCATCAGCCTGCTTCCGCGGATCGGCTGGCCACCGCGGCCGACCATGGACTCCACCACCGACCTGGTCATCGTCGACTGGCCCGGGTTGGGCGGCCAGGAAGGCGAGGAACTCGTCGGCAAGGTGATCCTGTCTGCCTCCCTGGGCGGCCAGGAAGGCGAGGAGTTGGGCGGCCAGGAAGGCGAGGAGATTGGCCTGCTGTGTGTCGAGAAGTTCGCACTGGTCCCCGGTGAGGTGACCAACGGCGTGCAGAAGCCCTCCCTCCGAGTCATCACGGTCCGAGTGATGAATCCCTCGGATGCGCTAGTTGCCTTCCAGTGGCGAGAGTCGGAGGCTGCCCAGCCCAAGGCCACACGCAGTTTCCCCGGCACGGTCACCTTGATCCAGCAGGGCGGCGCCGCTTCCTACGACGCTCTGGCGACCGTCACGGCAGACATCGGCGTGCGCGGTGTCTACGCCGACGGCGGTTGGAGTCGCACCAGGGGCACGTGGTTCGAGGTTGGCTGGAAGACGGTCATGGAGGCGTCGCTGTTTGCATCGGCCAGCGCCCGGGCCCGTGACGACAGGGCGAGTTCTCCGGTAGCACCGCGAGTCGTCAAGGTCGGCCTCCTCGGCGGAGTGCTTCCCTACACCGTCCGTGTCGGGCTCGACATGTATGCCGAGGTCGATCGTCCCGCCAACCCGACGGGCACGGTGATCATGGACGTGGAGCGCAGCAAGGTCATCGATCGAGGTGTGCGGTGCCAGACTCGTGACTCCCGGGGTCGCTACTGCTTCAACGTCGGGCGCGGCACCAGCACCACCGTGCGCGACCGGGCCTCGGGGACAGGCCCCGGATACGTGACGGTCGAGGTTGGCCCGCGAGTCGAGAGGCTGATCGCGGAGGTGGTCGGGGCGGAGGTCGGTGCGTATGTCGGCGGCGGAGTGGCGTCGTCCGGCTCGGCGGGCGGGC
>JBJTIQ010000240.1:0-2610 GCA_046095085.1 Actinomycetota bacterium
TCGTGATTGGACGAGCAGCCCGTCAGGATGAGTGCGCCCGCAGCAACAGCAGCCACGCAAGCCAGGATCCGACCGCCGGTCACCCAGCCATTGTGACCCGCGTTGACGACGATCGCCTGTCGGGGAACTACGGGCTGCCGAGACCCTTGAGGCGCTTGTACAGGCCCCGATACTCGGCGTAGGACTCCTGGTAGATGTCGCGACCGCAGTCGCCCGGCTCGAAGACTTCGGCTACCTGCACGCGCGAGGCAGCCTCCGGCAGGCTGACCTCGCCGAGGCTGACCATGGCCCACAGCGCCGCTCCCACCAACTGGGCATCACGCGGCTGAGCCACCTGCTCCACGCGTCGGTCGAGGGTCCCGGCATACATCGAGCACCACAGCCTCGACTGCGCTCCCCCGCCGAGGATCCGCACGGAATCGATGCGCCGCTTGCAGAACTTCTCGTAGGCATCGAAGAGCCAGCGAGCATTGAGGGCGACGCCTTCCATAACTGAGCGGATCATCATCGCCCGGTCGGTCCGCAGCGACATGCCCACGAAAGCCCCCCGGAGGTCCTTGTCTTCGACCGGGCTTCGCTCGCCGTTGAGCCACGGCGCGAAGAGCATGCCCTCGCATCCGGCGGGCGCAGCGGCTGCCTCGGCGGTGAGCGCGTCGTAGTCGGCGTCGATGATCTGCTCGCGCAGCCAGCGCAGCGCTCCCCCGCCGATCTCCTGGTTGTTGCCGACCATGGGCAGGTGCGGATCGAACCCTGGGACGGACGCGATGGAGTGGAGGATGTCGGTCTTCTTGAAGGGCACGCGCGCGCTGATCCAGGCCGTCGTCGACACGGTCACATGCGTGGCGAAGGGCTCGATGGCTCCGCTGCCGAGCACGGCTGCATGGAGGTCGGGCAGCCCGCACACCACGGGCACACCCGGCTCGAGGCCCAGTGCGTCGGCAACCTCAGGAAGCAAGGGCCCGAGCACGCTGCCGGTGGGCATGAGCGGGGGCAGGCGCCGCGGGTCGCGCTTCGCCTTGCGCACCAGCTCCGGCACGTAGCCGACGTCGGCCCCGATGCGGTTGTCGGTCAGCCACGACAGGATCATCGACGCCGGCGTCGCGGCAGCGCGGCCCGTGAATCGCATGCCGAGGTAGTCGATCGGCTCCATGAGCCAGCGTGACCGCGCGTAGATGTCGGCGAACTCGCGCTGCAACAGGAGCGAATGGCCAGTGGGATCAGCACCGCTCGGCGTCGGCGCGCCACCCGTGATGCGAATCCAGGGCAGCACCTTCTGCGGGGCGAAGCCCTGCACGCTGACCGGGCCGCCGATGACCTCTTTCATGTAGCGGCGCGCACGGGTATCAGCCCACAGCAGCACTGGCCCGACGGGCTCGCCGCGTTCGTCGACCGGCACGGTCGACCCCCACTGCCCGGTGATCGCGATCGCCGACGCCCCCTGAACTGGCATCGCCGACGTGACATCACGGATGGCCTCACCGAGTGTCTGCCACCACTGCGCCGCATCCTGGGTTGCGCGCCCATCGACTCCGATGTCGACGGCAACCGCGCGCTGTGATGCAGGACCCAAAGTGCCGTCGGGGTAGACCGCCGCCACCTTGGGACCGCCATTGCCCAGGTCGATGGCGAGGACCCACGACATGTCAGACCTCGGGAGCGGCGACATGCATGGCATCGAGGACGCCGCCCATCACCGTGCGCAGGGTCTGGTCACCATCGGGCATTGACCCGAAGCCGTACATCGCCCCGCTCTTGGCCGGCTCGCCCTGATGCTCGAGTGCATAGTCGACCGCCGAGGGCAGATCGGCCAGGAAATCCTCGGCAACTCCGGGCTGGGTGTTGGGCCCGGTGACACAGAAGTGCAGGGCCGGGGGCAGCTGCAACGCGTTCATGCGCCAGCCGCGCTCCTTCAGGGCGTCATTGACCAGATACACGTCGACGGTGTCGGACATGAACGACGTCATGAAGAGCGGCTCGCCAATGATGGTGAGCTCGGGGATGTCGCGGCGTATGCCGGCCTTGATCGTGTCGTTGGTGGACAGGATGGCCTGCGCCTTGGCGAGGTAGCCGGCACGCCCCATCGTCACCATGGCTGCCCACGTCGAGGCAATCAGGCCACCGCTGCGCGATCCGGCCAGACCCGGCGACAGGTAGAGACCACCGGGCCAGTCGGTCGAAGCGAACCACTGGCGCGCGCGCAGGGAGGGGTCGCGATATAGCAGCACCGACGTGCCCTTCAGCGCATACCCGTATTTATGGGTGTCTGCCGAGATGCTCGTGACACCGGGCACCCGGAAATCCCACGGGGGCACGTCGTAGCCGAGCTCCTCGGCCCAGGGAAGCAGGAATCCGCCCAGGCACCCGTCGACGTGCAGGCCGATGCCGCGATCCTGAGCCAGCTCACCGAGCTCGCCGATCGGATCGATCAGGCCGTGGGCGTAGTCGCCCGCACTGCCGACGATGGCGATGGTGTCGCCGTCGATCAGATCAGCCATCGCGTCGACGTCGACAACGAAGGAGTCGGTGAGCGGCGCGTCGCGCACATCGATACCCATCCAGTGCGCGCCCTTGCGCAGCGCCACGTGAGCCGAGACGGGCAGCACGACGTTG
>JBJTIQ010000241.1:0-2531 GCA_046095085.1 Actinomycetota bacterium
TGTCTCCACTTGTCGACGTTCGTCGTACCGACAGCGCTTTCCCCTGCCTTGACGATGCCCCTGCCATTCACGACCTGATGAAGGCTGATGCCGTCGAGGCCATAGATCTCGAACTTGTCATTGAGGAGAGTCCCCTCATGACCGTTCTCGTGCGCACCCGGGTAGAGCTCTTTGAACATCAAGGTGACGTGAGAGTCGCCCATGATCGTGTATCGGATGGGCTCCGGCGCGGGCCGGGTTTCGGTGAGTTCACGGGAGCGTCCGACACCGTCAGCTTGAGCGGGCATGATGCCGAGCACGACCGTGGTGGCCGCGACGGCGGCGATGACGGGCGTAAGCAGGGCGCGACGCACGGCTGCAATATAGGGCCTCTCCATGCGGCAAGTCCTGCTCTGCTGTCATTCAGCGACGGGCGGCGTATGCCGAAGCGATCATGTCGCGCAGGTCGCGGCTGGCGCTCCAGCCCAGCTCGCCACTGATGCGGTCGACCGATGCCACCAACTCGGGCGGATCGCCCGCGCGACGTTCGACAGCCACCGCACCGACGTCTCGACCCACGACATCCGACACCGTCGACATGACCTCCCAGACCGAGGCGCCTCGACCGGTGCCGACATTGAAGACGGCGGCCACGTCACCTGACTCGCATAGGGCCGCCGCCGCGACATGCGCCTCCGAGAGGTCGCTCACGTGGATGTAGTCACGCACGCAGGAGCCATCGTCGGTCGGATAGTCGGTGCCGAAGACCCGCGGCGCCTCGCCCCGATCGAGGGCGTCGAAGACCATGGGGATGAGGTCGTTGGCGCTCGTGTCACCCAGGTCGGGCGAGCCTGCGCCGGCCACATTGAAGTAGCGCAGCGACACCCACGACAGCGGCCGGGCCACGGCCTCATCGCGCACCATCCACTCGCCGATCAACTTCGTCTGGCCATAGGGCGACAGTGGTGCGCACGGGGTGTCCTCGGAGATGGGCGACCACGGCGGATCGCCGTAGACGGCCGCCGACGAGGAGTAGACCAGGCAGCGCGTGCCCGCATCCGCCATCGCCTGCAGCAGCGACACCATGCCGCCGACATTCTCGCGGTAGTAGAGCAGCGGCTTCTCCACTGATTCGCCGACGGCCTTCTTAGCGGCCAGGTGAATGACTCCGGTCACGGCGTACGTCGTCAACGCATCGCGTACGGCCGCCGTATCGAGCACGGACGCCTCGATGAAAGTCACCTCCGCGGGCACGCGCTCGCGATGACCGGCCGAGAGATCGTCGAGCACAACCACCTGTCGACCCGATGCCAGCAGGTCGCGCGCCACGTGCGCACCGATGTAGCCGGCTCCCCCGGTCAGCAGCCAGGTGGTCACGTGAACTCCCGACCGGTGAGACGCTCATAGGCCTCGACGTACTTGGCGCGGGTCTTCTCGACGACCTCATCGGGCAGCGGGGGCGGGGGCTCGCCCGAGTGGCGGTCCCAGCCGGAGGCGGGCGAGGTCAGCCAATCGCGCACGAACTGCTTGTCGAACGACGGCTGCGGGCCACCGGGCGCCCATTGGTCGGCGGGCCAGTAGCGCGAGGAGTCGGGCGTCAGCACCTCGTCGGCGAGCACCATGCGGCCCTTGTAGCGACCGGCGGTCGCGATGCCGAACTCGAACTTCGTGTCGGCGAGGATGAGCCCGCGTTCCTCGGCGATGGCGGATGCGCGTCGATACACGTCGAGCGACAAGCGCTTGAGGTCCTGCGCTTCCTCCTGGCCGATGAGCACGATGGTCTCGTCGTACGTGACGTTGACGTCGTGCTCGCCCATCGGCGCCTTGGTCGCCGGCGTGAAGATCGCCTTCGGCAGTTTCGATCCATCGACGAGCCCGGGCGGCAGGCCGTTGCCGCAGATCGACCGAGTCTCGTTGTATTCGGTGAGTCCCGATCCAGCGAGGTAGCCGCGCACGACGCACTCGACGGGCATCATCTCCAGGCGCTGGCACAGCATCGCCCGGCCGCGCACGGCTGCGGGCACCTGCGTCGATTCCACGTGGTTGAGCACGACGCCCTCGAGGCGGTCGAACCACCACAGGCTGAGCTGAGTGAGGATGCGGCCCTTGTCGGGGATCGGCGTGGGCAGCACCCAGTCGTAGGCCGAGATGCGGTCGGAGGCAACGAAGAGGAGCTGGCCGCCGGGGGCCTCGAAGAGGTCGCGGACCTTGCCCGAATAGACGTGCCGATAGCCATCGGGCAGGCCGTAGTCGTTCACGGGGGCATCCTCGCAGAGCGGCGTCCACGCTTTCCCGCCCCATGGATGTTCGGTTTTCTCTCCGCGACCAGGGGTGTCGCGCAAGGTCGCCCCTAGTCTGCGGTCGTGACCTGGGTCCGGCGGATCCTCGCGGTCGAGGACGAGCCCTTCGTGCGCGGTCTCGTGGGGGAAACGCTCCGCGGGGCCGGCTTCGAGGTGCGTACGGCCGGCACCGCCACCGAGGCCATGGAGCAGGTCGAGGACTTCGATCCTGACGGGGCCGTGCTCGACATCGATCTCGGTGACGGCCCCGTC
>JBJTIQ010000242.1:0-3414 GCA_046095085.1 Actinomycetota bacterium
CCCACGCCCGTTGACAGGCACCATGTGATCATTATGCTGATCACATGGTGAGGACATCCGGCTATCCGCCGCATGTGAATCGCTACTTCGACCGAGAGGCCTTTGGCCGGGAACTTCGTGGACAGCGGGAATCGCTGGGGCTGTCCACAAGGGACGTTGCAGGTCGAGCACGGGTGTCTCAGTCGTACGTGGTCGCACTCGAAGGATCCCGATCGTCGCGCGATGAGCGGGGCCCGAGCCCCACCATCGATGTCGTTCTTCGACTTGCTGCTGCCCTTCAACTTGAACCCACGGCACTGGTTGCTCGCGCAGTCCGCGAAAGTGGTCCGCACATCTTGTGCGTCGCTGAGGACAGCGCAGAGTCGCTCCTGACATCGCTCTTCGCCACCATCGACGACGTCGATACCTGGGTGACAGCAGGTGAGCGCCGCGACCCGATGGGCCGCCATGAGCACCTATCGCTCCATGCTGGCGATGTGTCGGCTTTCGATGCCCAGGCAGTTGCCCTGGCCATTGAAGAGGAGTTACTCGGGCTTGGCACGACGATTGAGGGTCGGCGTCTTGCCATGGTCTTCTCCGAGTCTGAATCCATTCTTGCGGAGGCGACCGACGCGATTCTTGCGGTCGAGCACGACTGGTCACGCATGGTCAGCAATGCTGTGTGGACGGCGGGCGCTCATCCCGCCTGGAACGTCTGCGTCTACGAACTTGCCGCCATTCAGCAGATGACCGATCCGCTGGCCGCCTGTCTCGACCTCATACGCACACATGACGCCGTATGGACCGCCCGTGGCGACGCTCTCGAGACACAGGACGGCGGCCAATTTCGGCTACTGCAACACCTGCGACCCGCTGGCATGGCTCGCCGTCAATGGCACGAGCAGTGCGAGAGGGCGTTGGCGCACCAATCCGCGTAATGATCAAGAGGAGAGAGTCATGAGCGCTTCGATTCACTCGGATACAAAGGACACGATACGTGTGGGGGCCCGGCGATTCGAGCAATCCCCCTACTACGACTTCTATGCAAATGACGACACAGTGCTCGGCGTGGTGGCTGGTCGGTACTACACCGTCTTCAACGGCGAAGACCCTCTTGAGACCTATTGGACACTCCGACGCAAGGTGGTGCTGTACGACGTGCCGGAGAAGCCCTGGCAGATCGAGGGCCCCGACGTGGTTCCATTTCTGGAGCGAGTGTTCGCACGGCGCATTGGCAATCTTCCTGAGGGGCGAGGCCGCTATGCCATCGCCTGCGCACCGAACGGCGGCACGTTCATGGACGGCATCCTGTTCAACCTCAGCAAGAACCGCTACTGGTACGTGCAGCCTGACGGCTGGCTCGAGTCGTGGCTAGTGGCGTTGAGCGAAGGGTTCGACGTGCACGTAAGCGACCCGAGATCGCGCGTGCTCCAGATTCAAGGGCCTTCAGCGCTGAATGTGATGACTGACCTGACGGCTGGGGCCATCGATGAATCGATGAAATACTTCCAGTCCGGTTTCTACGACATCGGCGGCCAGCGGCTCTACGTGTCTCGGACCGGTTGGACCGGGGAACTGGGATTCGAGATCTATTCCGAGGGAGCATCGACGGACCATGCCAGCCTGTGGGCAGACATCATGTCCGCGGGAAGCCCCTATGGCATGGTCTACGGCAGCATGGCGTCGATGGAGACGCGGCGCATAGAGGCCGGAATCCTTGACAACCTTACGGACTTTGACCTGACCATGAACCCTTTCGAGGCCGGCCTCGGTGCCTTCATCGACCTTGACAAGGAAGGTTTCATCGGACGACCCGCCCTCCTCACGGCGAACCGCCGGCCCTTGTTGCTCGGGATCACCTGCGCGCGCGCGGTCCCCGAATATCTCGGGACGGTGCTTGACGACGAAACGCCCGTGGGCCGCGTCACCGCTGCTGCTTGGTCACCGACCCTCGGGTGTGGCATCGCCTACGTGCGCTTCGGATCGACGTCCGATTGGGTCGGCCGAACCTTGACGGTTTCCACGGAGGAGGGCGGCCAAGAATCGTGCACCGTGGTGCCCCTGCCCTTCTTCGATCGAGAGAAGCGGATTCCTCGGGGCCTTCCCGAATCGGCTCCCTAGAGCCCCCCACTGCCCTCCGTCCCACTAGCATGAACGAACGTTAACTTCGGGAGCGGACATGGATCAGATTCGCGACGCCATCGTGTCGGGCACGGCCGAGCCCGGCGACTTCGCGTCGATGCCGATTCCCGAGTCCTACCGCGGCGTGACCGTCCACAAGGACGAGCAAGAGATGTTCGCCGGCATGGCCGCGAGCGACAAGGACCCGCGACGCGCCTTGCACGTCGACCAGATCGCCCTGCCGGAACTCGGTCCCGGCGAGGCACTCATCGCGGTGATGGCCAGCTCCATCAACTACAACACCGTGTGGACCTCGATCTTCGAGCCCGTGTCGACGTTCGGCTTCCTCGAGAGGTACGGCCGCACCAGTGACCTCGCCAAGCGCCACGACCTGCCGTATCACATCGTGGGGTCTGACGCCGCCGGCGTAGTCCTGCGAGTCGGCGCCGGCGTCAACGCGTGGAAGCCGGGCGACGAGGTGGTCGCGCACTGCCTGTCGGTCGAACTAGAGAGCCCGCTGGGCCACAACGACACGATGCTGGATCCCGATCAGCGCATCTGGGGATTCGAGACCAACTTCGGTGGTCTCGCCGAGTTGGCGATCGTCAAGTCCAACCAGTTGCTCCCCAAGCCCAAGCACCTCACCTGGGAGGAAGCGGCTGCGCCTGGACTGGTGAATTCCACGGCCTATCGACAGCTGGTCTCGGCAAACGGCGGCGCGATGAAGCAGGGCGACGTGGTCCTCATCTGGGGAGCCAGCGGCGGGCTGGGCTCCTACGCCACCCAATACGCCGTCAATGGCGGCGCCATTCCCGTCTGCGTCGTCTCGAGCCCCGATAAGGCCGACCTCTGCCGGGCCATGGGCGCCGAGCTCGTGATCGACAGGCGTGCCGAGGACTATCGCTTCTGGAAGGACGACGCCACGCAGGATCCCAAGGAATGGCAGCGCTTCGGACGCCGGATTCGCGAGCTCACCGGAGGCGACGACGTCGATATCGTCTTCGAGCACCCCGGGCGCGAGACCTTTGGGGCGAGTGTCTACGTCACGCGCAAGGGCGGCAAGATTGTGACCTGCGCCTCCACATCAGGCTACATGCACGAATACGACACCCGATATCTGTGGATGAACCTCAAGTCGATCATCGGCTCGCACTTTGCCAACTACCGGGAGGCCTACGAGGCCAACCGGCTCATCTCACGTGGACTCGTCCACCCCACACTCTCCAAGACCTTCCCGCTCGAGGGGGCTGGCCAGGCCGCCTACGAGGTTCACCGCAACACGCACCAAGGCAAGGTGGGCGTCTTGTGCCTCGC
>JBJTIQ010000243.1:0-4242 GCA_046095085.1 Actinomycetota bacterium
GTCTGCTACACCGGCTGCCGCTTCTGCGCCTTCGCCCAGCGGGCGCAGGACGTCGACGCCTACACCCTGTCGCTCGACGAGGTGTCCGACCGCGTTCGTGAGGCCCGGGCCGCGGGGGCCACCGAGATATGCATGCAGGGCGGCATCCACCCCGACCTGCCGGGCACGGCCTACCTGGACCTCGCTCGGGCCGTGAAGTCGGCGGCCCCGGACATCCACCTGCACGCCTTCAGCCCCATGGAGGTGGCCAACGGTGCGGCTCGCAGCGGGCTCTCCCCGCGCGAGTGGCTCATCTCGGCCCGCGAGGCGGGCCTGGACTCCATCCCGGGCACGGCGGCGGAGATCCTCGACGACGACGTCAGGTGGATCCTCACCAAGGGCAAGCTGCCAGCCGCGGCTTGGATCGACATCGTCACAACGGCGCACGAGGTGGGACTGCGATCGAGCTCGACGATGATGTACGGCCATGTCGACAATCCGGCCCATTGGGTGGCACACCTGCGCGTTCTGCGCGGCATCCAAGAGCGCACCGGGGGATTCACCGAATTCGTGGCGCTGCCCTTCGTCCACCACAATGCGCCGCTCTACCTCTCGGGCGCAGCGCGACCAGGGCCAACAGCTCGCGACAATCTCGCGGTGCACGCGATGGCTCGAATCATGCTGCATGGCGCGATCGACCACGTGCAGTGCTCCTGGGTCAAGCTCGGTGACGACGGCACCCGCGCGATGCTTTCGGCCGGCGTCGACGACATCGGCGGCACCCTGATGGAGGAGACCATCAGCCGCATGGCGGGCTCGGCCCACGGGTCCTCCCGCACCCCCCAGCAGATCCGGCAACTCATCGCCAGCGCGGGGCGTCCGGCCTGTCAGCGAACGACCACCTACGCCTGCGTTCCGGTCGCCGCATGAGCAAACACGCCCTCGGGCTTGACGGGCGGGCCTTCGACCTATGTAATGACACCGGTGTTATTTCGGGCGCCTCCGGGCGGCCCGCCCCGCCGGGTCCCCTTCCCGGTGCGGGCCGCAAGGGAGGAGGAACGGCAGTGGAAGATCCCGTGCTGCTGCCGCTGACCACCGGCGGGGGGCTCGAGTGGCAGGAGCGAGCCCTCTGCGCGCAGACCGACCCCGAGGCCTTCTTCCCCGAGAAGGGTGGCAGCACGCGCGATGCCAAGCGCGTGTGCCTGTCCTGCGACGTGCGCGGCGAGTGCCTCGAATACGCACTCGAACACGATGAGCGCTTCGGCATCTGGGGCGGACTGTCCGAGCGCGAACGCCGTCGCCTGAAGAAGCAGGCGGTCTGACGTCAGATCCCCGCACCTCGGGGCGCCATCGCGTCACGGCGGTCGTGGTTGCCCGCGACGGTGCGGTCTGGCTGCCCGCCGTGCTCACTGTCCTCGGCGGGCAGATCCGGCATCCCGACGCTGTGGTCGGTGTCGACGTGGGCTCCACGGATTCCTCTGCGACCATGCTGACCGAGTCCCTCGGCGCCGATCGTGTCGTGCACCTTGCCGCCGGTGAGCGACCGCCGGGCTTCGGCGAGGCGGTCCAGGCGGGCCTGGCCTCCGGGGTCCTGCGCTCGGACTCCGACGAGATGTTCGACGTCGAGGCGGTGGAGTGGATCTGGCTCCTCCACGACGACTCGGCTCCGGCCCCGGACTGCCTGCAGCAACTGCTCGAAGCTGCCGATAACCACCCTCGGGCCGCCGTGCTGGGCCCCAAGGCCCTCGGCTGGCACGACCGCCGGCTCCTGCTCGAAGTGGGCTTCACGATCTCCGGATCCGGTCGACGAGTCACCGGGCTCGAGCGGCGCGAGCACGATCAGGGCCAGCAGGACGATCGCAGCGCCGTCCACGCCGTCGGCACGGCCGGGATGCTCGTCAGGCGCGACGTCTGGGAGGACCTCGGCGGATTCGACCCGGCCCTTCCCCTCTATCGCGACGATCTCGACCTGTGCTGGCGCGCCTGGCGCGCTGGCCACGAGGTGCGCGTCGTTCCCACGGCCGTCGTCCACCATCGCGAGGCGTCCTATCACGGGCGCCGCGACGAGACGGCCTCCTCCGTCGGGGGCTACCAGCTCGATCGCCGTGCGGCCATGCATGTGCTACTCGCCCAGGTGCCGGCGTGGCGACTGCCGTTCACGGCCCTGCGGCTCGCTGTGGGGTCGCTTATCCGCTCCCTGCTCTACGTGCTGGGCAAGGACCTGCGACGCGCGGGCGATGACCTAGCGGCACTCGGCGGCCTCATCACCCACCCCGGTCGCATCGCGGCTTCGCGCCGACGAGTCCGGGCGACCTCCACGATGAGCTCGCGTGCGGCGGTCGGGGAGTTTCGTCCCACGTCGCTCGGCCAGGCCCGGGCCGCGCTCGAAGCCCTCGGGGGCATGGTCACCTCCGGGCGCAGTGCCTCGGGCCCCGCGGGTGGAGCGCTCGAGAGCGGCCCGGTGTCCGATGACGCCGATCTCTTCGACGACCCCGCGGGAGGATTCCTGCGGCGCGTACTCGGACGTCCGTCGGTGCTCATCACCCTCGTCCTGGCACTGCTCGCGCTCATCGCCGGGCGCGCCCTGTGGTGGGGCGATGGCGTGCTCTTCGGCGGCGCCCTCCTGCCCGCGCCCGCCGGTGCGAGCGACCTGTGGGCCGCCTACCTCGAGGCCTGGCATGACGTAGGGCCCGGGTCATCGGTGCCCGCCTCGCCGCTGACCGCACTTCTTGCCCTCCTGTCGACAGTGATGCTGGGCAAGGCCGGCGTCGCCGTGGGAATGGTCTTCTTCCTGGCGGTTCCGCTCTCCGGGCTGACCGCATGGCGAAGCCTGTCCGGTGTCGTCGAGAGCGCGGGCGTGCGCGGGTGGGCGGCCCTGACCTACGCGCTGCTGCCGGTGCTCTCCGGATCCATCGCCGGAGGTCGCATCGGCATGGTCATCGCGATCGTCCTACTGCCACCGGCCGTGCGCGCCATCGTGCGGGCGCTCGGCCTGGCCGGCACGACGCTGCCGGCCCCGAGTGGTCGCACGGCGTGGGGCGCCGGACTGCTGCTGGCGATCGTCATGGCATGCGCGCCGTTCGCGTGGCTGCTCGCGCTCCTGGGCTGCATCGCCGCCGTCATCCTGGCCGTTCGGCGCGGTCGCGGCGAGCCCGCCAGCGACCGAACGAGTGGCGGGCCGGCGCGGTGGCCCGGAGGGCTGGCGGAGCCACCCCTGGCGGGCTTGATCGGTCTGCGAGCCCTGGTGGTGCTGGCCGTTCCGATCGGGATCCTTCTGCCCTGGTCCCTGTACCTCTTCGCGCATCCGACCCTTTTCCTCGGCGAGGTCGGCCTGCCCGATCCGGCCCTCACTGATCCGGGATCGACGTCCTATGGGCTCGCGCTACTCCATCCCGGCGGCCCCGGAATGGTTCCGCTGTGGGTCACGGTGGGCATCGTCGCAGCGGCACTAGCCGCGCCGCTGCGCGAGGCGCGTCGTCCGCTCGTGCTCGCCGCCTGGGCGACCGGCCTCGTGGCACTCCTCCTCGCCGTTGCCGCCACGCGCTTCTCGGTCACGCTGCCGGGTGTCGCGCAGCCGCAGCCGGTCTGGCCGGGCATGGCCGTGGCGGTCTACGGCGGGGCGCTCATCCTGGCAGCTGCGGTAGCGGGCGACGGTCTTCGCCAGACCGTCTCGTCCGAGGCGTTCGGATGGCGCCAACCCGTCGCGCTCATCGCCATCGCTCTCGCCGTACTCACGCCGATCGCGGCGGGCATGCTGTGGCTGCCGGGCGCTGGCGATCCACTGCGTCGCGGTGATCCAAGCGTGCTCCCGCCCTTCGTCGTGGCGGAGGCTGTCGGCCCGCAGGCGCCGCGCACCATGGTGCTGCGGCAGGAAGGCGACGTCCGTTACGCGCTGATCAACGGCGCCGGGCCTCAGCTCGGCGACGCCGAGGTGCTCCCGCCTGCCGAGGCCTGGCAGCCACTCGATGCGCTCGTCGCCGGGCTCGTCTCAGGGCGTGGCGGCGCCGAGGTGTCCGGGCTCGCGGATTACGCGGTGCGCTACGTCGTCTTCGACGGTGCGGCGGGCGATGCGGCAGCCGCCCGGCTCGTACGCACGCTCGACGCTGCCCCGGGCCTGCGGCGGATCGCCGGGCAGGAGGGCGAGGTGCTCTGGAAGGTCGAAGGCGACACCGCGCGCGTGCAGGTAGACACGGGCGACGGCGCCGTTTCGCCGGTTGCCGTCACCGACATCAGCTCGGCTCAGCCACTCGTCTCGACCGACCT
>JBJTIQ010000244.1:0-6825 GCA_046095085.1 Actinomycetota bacterium
TACACGATCGAGCGTCCGCTGCACCTCGGCGCGGCCCTGGCCGGCGCCAGCCCCGACATCGTGGCCGCCTACACCGGCTACGGCCTGCCGCTCGGGGAAGCCTTCCAACTCCGCGACGACGTACTCGGCGTCTTCGGCGACCCCGCCGAGACCGGCAAGCCCGCGGGCGACGACCTGCGCGAGGGCAAGCGCACCGTGCTGATCGCCACGGCCATGGAGCGCGCGACTCCCGCGCAGGCCGCCGAGATACGCCGCCACCTCGGCGACCCCGGCCTCGACGCGACGGGCGTGGCCACCCTGCGCGAGGTGATAGCCGACACCGGTGCGCTCGACCACGCTGAGAGCCTCATCACCGCGCTCACCGACCAGGCACTGGCCGCGCTCGACGCGGTCGAGTTGGCAGCGCCGGCACCCGAGGTGCTCACGGGCCTCGCCTACGCCGCGACACGCAGGAGCGTGAGCTGGCCCGCACCCTGACCCGACCCACCGATCGAGTCGCCGTCGTCGGCGCCGGCCTGGCCGGACTCTCCGCGGCGATGCGACTGGCCGGAGCCGGCCGCCAGGTGACGGTCCTCGAGCGCGAGAGCGTGCCGGGCGGTCGCGCCGGCCAGCTCGAGCTCGAGGGTGCCTCCGGCACCTACCGCATCGACACCGGCCCCACGGTGCTGACGATGCCCGACCTCATCGCCGACGCGTTCGACAGCGTGGGCGAGGACATGGCCGACTGGCTCGAGCTCTCCCCCGTCGCTCCCCTCTACCGCTCGTTCTACCCCGACGGCTCCCGCCTCGACGTGCACGCCAACGTCGACGAGATGGCCGAGGAGATCCGCACGGTCATCGGGCCGCAGGAGGCCGCGGGCTATCGCCGCTACGTCGACTTCGTCTCCGAGCTCTACCGCTACGAGATGACAGACTTCATCGACCGCAACATCGACTCCCCCTTCGACCTGCTCACGCCCAACCTCGCGCGCCTCGTCGCGATCGGCGGCTTCCGCAAGCTCGCCCCCAAGGTGCGCCAGTTCCTGCGCGACCCGCGCACCGAGCGGGTGTTCTCCTTCCAGGCGATGTACGCCGGTCTCTCCCCCTACGACGCCCTCGCCATCTACGCCGTCATCGCCTACATGGACTCCGTGGCCGGGGTCTACTTCCCCAAGGGCGGCATGCACGCGGTGCCCGAGGCCATGGCCGCCGCGGCCGAGAAGCACGGCGTGGAGTTCCGCTACGACACCGAGGTCACGCGCGTGGAGACGCGCGGGCAGCGCGCCGTCGCCGTCCACACGGCGGGCGGTGAGCGCATCGAGGCCGACGTCGTCGTGCTCAACCCCGACCTTCCGGTGGCCTACCGCGACCTCCTGGGGCGCTCGCCGTGGTCGGTACGCCGACTCGACTACTCGCCGTCCTGCTTCCTGCTGCTGGCCGGGTCGTCGGCGTCGTACTCCCAGATCGCCCATCACAACATCCACTTCGGTCGCTCCTGGAAGGGCGTCTTCCGCGAGCTCATCGACGAGAAGCGGCTGATGAGCGATCCGAGCCTGCTCGTCACCAACCCGTCGCACTCCGATCCCGGTCTCGCTCCTGACGGCAAGCACATCTACTACGTGCTCTTCCCCACGCCCAACCTCGACGCCCCCATCGACTGGCGCACGGAGGGCCCGCGATACCGCGACGAGGTCGTGCGCGTGCTCGAGGAACGCGGCTACCGCGGCTTCGGCGACGCCATCGAGGTCGAGTCGACGACGACCCCGCTCGACTGGGAGCGCCGCGGCATGGAGCGCGGGGCGCCGTTCGCCGCCGCCCACTCCTTCCTGCAGACCGGGCCCTTCCGGCCGTCCAATATCTGGGGCGACAACGTCGTCTTCGCGGGCTCGGGCACCCAGCCCGGCGTCGGCGTGCCGATGGTGCTGGTGTCCGGCCGACTCGCTGCCGAAAGAGTGCTCGGCCACGATCCGCTCTACCGCTCCCGCGCCCTACGCTGAACGCGTGACGCGATCCGGGCCCGACGGGGCGGCCAAGCCGCCCTCGACGGGCTGGCTCGACGGGCGAATGCTCGCCCGCTACGGCCTGCCGGGCTTCGCCGGATCGCTGCTGCTCACCATCGGCGCCTTCGGCGTCGGCTGGTTGCCACTGAAGACCGGTGTCGTCGAGATCGCCTACGTCGAGGCGCTGCGCGGCACCACGCTCGGCACGCTGATGTCACGCGCGCTGATCTTCGTCGGCGTCGCGCTGCTGCTGCAGGCGTGGCTCATCCTCGGACACGACCTCCTCGCCGACCGCGACGACCCGCACGCGCTCGTCGACGCGACCCCGGGCTCGATGACCGCGATCCTCGCGGCGTGGTGCGCGCCTTTGCTCATCGCGCCGCCGCTGTTTAGCCGCGACGTCTACAGCTACTTCGCGCAGGGGCGCGTGCTCGACATGGGAGCCGATCCCTACTCCACGGGCGTCTCCGTCGTCGACGGATGGTTCCAGGACGGCGTCGACCCGATGTGGGCCGAGACGCCCACCCCCTACGGTCCGTTCTTCCTGCTGATCTCCCGCGGGGTCGCCAACTTCGCGACCGACCAGCCCGCGCTGGCCGCACTCGTCTTCCGAGTCATCGCCCTCATCGGGCTCGCCCTCCTCGTCGTCTACGTGCCCCGGCTTGCCTTCCTGCACGGCATCAATCCCTCGCGCGCGCTGTGGCTCGGCGTACTCAACCCCCTCGTCGTCATGCACTTCGTCGCCGGCGCGCACAACGACGCGCTGATGGCGGGGCTCGTGGTCATGGGGCTGTGCCTGGCGGCCGAGCGACATGCCGCATGGGGCGCGGCCGCCATCGCGCTGGCCGCATCGGTCAAGCCGATCGCCTTCCTCGCCCTGCCCTTCATCGGGCTCCAATGGGCCGGCCTGCAGTCCGGCTGGTGGCAGCGCATCCGCGGCTGGCTGCTCGCGGGCGTTGTCGCCGGCGCGGTCTTCCTCGCCACCGCGTTGCTCGCCGGCGTGGGCTTCGGCTGGATCAGCGCGCTGTCCGCACCCGGGGAGGTGCGCACATGGCTCTCGCCGCCCACCGCGATCGGCATGATCGTCGGTGGAGGCACCACCTGGCTCGGCTTGACCATCGACAACAACATGGCGGTGGCCATCGCCCGACTCATCGGCGCGATCGCCGGGCTCGGGATCGTGGTGTGGCTGATCCTTCGCCCCGAGGGGCGCAGCCCGGTGCGCGGCTGCGCCCTCGCCTTCGTGGCCGTCGTCGTGCTCGGGCCGGCGTTCCAGCCGTGGTATCTGCTGTGGTTCCTGCCACTGTTTGCCGCGCCCGGCCTGACGGCGACACAACTGCGCTGGGTCATCCTGCTGATCGCAGGCTTCTCCCTGCACGGCATGGCGGAGTCGAGCGCGACATCGGACAACCTCTTCGAGTTCAGCGACGGCCTGGCCATCCTCGCGGCATTCGCCGTCGTCGGACTCGTGCTACTCGTAAGCCCCCGCGAACGCCGACTCGTCCTGGGGGGCTCGCTCTCCCATGGGCTCCTGCCGACCGACGCACCGGCGGAGGCGCGAGCCAAGCAATCGGTCTTCCGTGGCAGGATCGGGCCGCAGGAGGGCCGGACTGCGTGAACGAACTCGATGCCGCGGGCATCCGCGATGCGTCGTTGCGCGCCTCCTATGAGCGATGCAAGCGACTCAATGCGCAGCACGGCAAGACCTACTATCTCGCCACGCTGCTGCTTCCGCCACGCAAGCGGCCCTATGTGCACGCGCTCTACGGCTTCGCGCGCTACGCCGACGAGATAGTCGACGACCTGTCATCGACCCTGACCGACCAGGAGAAGGCCGACTGGCTGGGGTCGTGGGGCGACGAGATCCTCGCCGACCTCCGGCGGGGCCGTTCGCACGATCCGGTGGGCCGGGCGCTCGTCGACACCGTGCGCACCTGGGAGATCCCGCTCGAGCACTTCGAGGCGTTCCTGCACTCGATGCGGATGGACCTGACCGTGCGCGACTACGCCACCTACGACGCGCTCTTCGAATACGTCTACGGCTCGGCCGCGGTCATCGGCCTGCAGATGGTGCCCATCCTCGAGCCGCGAGCAGCCGAGGCCTACGACCGGGCCATGGACCTCGGCGTGGCGTTCCAGCTTGCCAACTTCATTCGCGACGTGGGCGAAGACCTCGAGCGCGGACGCGTCTACCTGCCGCTCGATGAGCTCGCCGAGCACGGCGTCACGCGCGACGACCTCGAACGCCGCGTCGCCACGACTGCGATCAAGTCAGCGCTCGCCGCCCAGATCGCCCGAGTGCGCATGCTCGAGGAGCGCTCGCGACCGGGCATCGCACTTCTCTCCCCCGACTCGCAGCCGTGCATCGAGGCAGCCCGCGTCCTCTACTGCGGCATCGTCGACGAGGTGGAGAACATCGACTACGAGGTATTCGACCGGCGCGCGACGGTGCCGCTACGCCGTCGGCTCGCCGTCGCGGGCCCCGCCTGGACCCGGGCCGTCCGCGCTCGGCGCCGTGGACGGCACGCGACCTGATCGTCGCCAGATCGGCGGCCCCGACATCGGCGTGCGCTGCACGCCGCGCCTGCCCCAGAAGATCCATAGCGCCATCGCCAGCAGGCAGAGCGAGAAGCCCATAAGCAGGTCCTCGAACGGCTGGAAGAAGATTCGGCCCTGGCCGAAGAACGGCGGCGGCCCATCCGACGCGGGCTGGTCGCCGACGATGGCCGAGTCGGCGTAGGTGAACACGTGAAGCGATGTCAGCACGCCGTTGGTGACGAACTGGAAGAACAGCACGATGGCGTAGGCCACCCAGAAGCCCTTGCGCGTGACCAGGCGCGTGCGCAGCACCAGCAGGTCGAGCACGACAACGGCGACGACGAAGAGGATGCCGATCTGCGTGTAGGTCATCTCGGCGCCTCATCGCCCAGTGGCCATCCCTTGACCGAACGCACGGCCTCCAGGCTGAGGATCGACGCGGTCGGCACCACGAGGAAGAAGATGAGCTCCTCGACCGGCAGGAGCCCGAAGAGCCGGATCCCCAGCGTGCGATCAGGGTCGATGTCCCAGTGGCCGCTGGCGATCGCCCAGATGTCCCAGATGACGAAGACGACCACCGGCACCGAGAGTGCAAGAAGGAGTCGCTTCCAGCGGCGGAACACGCGGGTGCGCAGGGCGATCTCCAGCCACGCGGAGCCGAAGAAGATGAAGACGAGGACGCCGATGTAGGTCAATCGCTCCATGGCGGTCAGGGCACCAGCTTGGTGTGGTCCCACGACACCACGCGCTCGACGACCAGCCGAAGGGCTGCCTGCTTGGCCGCCGTCGGCCGGTAGGCATCGCGCACGACGGGCACGTCGCCGGGATCTAGGCCTTCGTACTTGACCAGCAGCGCAGCGGCGATATCGCAGATCAGGTCGATGTCGTCGGAGACCTCGAGCGTGCCGCTGATCTGCACCCCGCGCAGCTCGGCGTAGCGCTCGCCATCCTCGACGAGAGCCGAGACGCGCGGATCCCGGCGTACGTTGGCGACCTTCTGCGACTTGGCGTAGGTGCGCATCCACAACTCGCCGTCGCGCATCACGAACCACATGCCGACCGGATCAGGAACGCCGTCGGGCCCGATCGTGGCGAGGATGAGGGTGCGGGCCTGTGAGAGGTAGGAATCCACCTCGGCCGGGGACATGGCGATCTCGGCGCGGCGGCTCACCCGACCATCCTGCCCAGGAGTAAGCGGGCCTGCCACGCCGGACCCGCGCATCCCGGGCTGGGGCGTGGCGCCGACCTAGACTCGGGAACGCCATGGAGACCCCTGCCCAGCCGGTCCGGCCCGGCGGGTCGGCAGAGCCGACCCAGTCGGGCCCAGCGGTGACCGCGGTCTCAGATCCCCTGGTCGGGACCCTCGTGGACGGCCGCTATCGGATCGTCGCGCGCCTGGCGCGCGGCGGCATGGCGACCGTCTACGAGGCGGTCGACACCCGGCTGGACCGCACCGTGGCACTGAAGGTCATGAGTCCCGCGCTGGCCGAAGACGCGGAGTTCGTCGCGCGCTTCCGGCGCGAGGCGCGTGCGGCTGCCCAACTCAGCCACCCGCACGTCGTCGCCGTCTTCGACCAGGGCGAGGCCGATGGCGTGCCCTACCTCGCCATGGAGTTCGTGGCGGGCCGCACGCTGCGCGATGTCCTGCGCGACTACGGCACCCTCACCCCCGAGCAGGCCCTGACCATCCTCGATCCGATGCTCGAGGCACTCGCCGCGGCCCACGATGCCGGGTTCGTCCATCGCGACGTCAAGCCCGAAAACATCCTCATCTCCGATGACGGCCGAGTTAAGGTGACCGACTTCGGTCTTGCCCGGGCCGTCACCAATGTCACATCCGCTACGCAGGGCATGCTCATCGGCACCGTCGCCTACCTCTCCCCCGAGCATGTCGAGCGCGGCGATGCCGACGCGCGCTCCGACGTCTACGGGGCCGGTATCTGCCTCTTCGAGATGGTCACCGGCCAGGTGCCCTTCGCCGCCGAAAACCCGCTCACCGTCGCCTACCAGCATGTCAACGCCGACGTGCCCCCAGCATCGTCGCTGCGCCCGACCATTCCCCCCGATGTCGACGCGCTGATCGCCCCCGCGACGCGTCGTGATCCCGCGGCGCGCTAGCCCGACTCGCGCAGCGTCCTGGCTGATGTCCGGCGAATACGACGTACCCGCCCTCCCCCGCAGCCCCTGGCGCGCACGACGCAAGACACCCTCCTCGTGCCCGCAGACCTCGCGATCGCGTCTGCCGCCAGTGCTGCATCCCCCGCCGTCGTCACCGCTCGCCCACTTGCCCCGGGCGAACGTCCCGCAC
>JBJTIQ010000245.1:0-3109 GCA_046095085.1 Actinomycetota bacterium
TCAATGAGGAGCGCGGCATCGCCGGACGCCTCAGCGTGCTCGTCGACGGCTCCGGCGTGGTCCGGTCGTCCTGGACGTCTCCCACCGGGCAGGCGCGCGAGGTCGCCGACTACCTCGGGGCCATCGCGTCGCTGGGTGGGGCCTGAGGTCCTGAGGCTGCGGGCGCCAAGATGCGGGGCGCCCCGATCGGGTGTCCACTGTGAGTGGTGGCCGGGGGCCCGAGACCCCGGCCACCGCTTCATGTCCGGAGGATGCTGCCCCCGTGGGCCCGGCCGGCCTCGAACCGACGACCCCTTCCTTGTAAGGGAAGTGCTCTACCAACTGAGCTACAGGCCCGAAGAGGAACCCCACGAGGCTAGCGGCGATAGCCTCCAAGGGTGTCCTCGGCCTTGTCTCTCGCCCAGATCGTCGCCGTGCTCGAACGCCGCTACCCGCTGGGCAGCGCCGAGCCGTGGGATGCCGTCGGCCTGGTCTGCGGCGATCCGGCCGCGCCCGTACGCCGCATCCTGTGGGCAATTGACCCTGTGGAGGCCGTCGTTGACCAGGCCATCGACCAGCAGGTGGATCTGGTCATCACACACCATCCGCTCCTGCTGACCGGCGTGCATTCGGTCGCCGCGACCGATGCGAAGGGTCGCATCGTGCACCGGCTCATCTCGTCGGGAATCGCGCTCTACTGCGCGCACACCAACGCCGATATCGCCGACCCGGGAGTGTCCGACGCCCTCGCGCGGGCCCTGGGCGTGATGGACACGCGCCCCACTCGACTCTTCCGTTTCGGCCCGGCAGGATCGCACAGCCGTCCCTTCCGGGCTGGCCCAGCAGGACGGCACAGCCGTCCCTGTCGGGCTTGGCCGGATCGGGCACCTGCCCGCGCCGATGCCGCTGGGTGCCTTCGCCGAGACGGTGGTCAGCGCCCTCCCGGCCACCCGTCACGGTGCCCGGGTGCTGGGAGACCCCGACGTCGTCGTTCGCACCGTCGCCGTGTGCGGGGGATCCGGTGACGCACTGCTCACTGTCGCCACCGCCTCCGGAGCTGACGTCTACGTCACGGCTGACCTCAAGCATCACCGCGCACTTGAGCACCGCGACGAGGGTGGTTGCGCAGTGATCGACGTGGCCCACTGGGCCAGCGAATGGCCCTGGCTCGCGCAGGCGGCCGAACTCCTCGACCGCGACCTCGCGGCGCAGGGGGATACCGTCGATAGTCTCGTGTCCGACATCCCCACGGATCCGTGGACCTTCTCGCTAAGGAGCGCGCCCTGAACGCCGAGCCGCAGCAGCAGATCACCCTGCTGGAGGTCCAGCGTCACGACCTCGAACTCGATCGCGTGCGCCATCGCCGGGCGACCCTTCCGGAGGCCGTCCGAGTGACCGAGATCCAGACCGCCCAGCGCACGCTCGCCGACGGCCTGACCGCCGTTTCCGTCGAGGTCGCCGACCTCGAGCTGGAGCAGCGCAAGGCCGACAACGACGTCGACCTCGTGCGGCAGCGATCGACAAAGGACCGTGACCTCCTCGACTCCGGGTCGATCAACGACGCCAAGCAGTTGACGAGCCTGCAGCACGAGCTCGAATCCCTCGCCCGACGTCAGTCCGAGCTCGAGGACATCGAGCTCGAGGTCATGGAGCGACTCGAGGACGCCCAGCACCGACAGGCAGCGCTGCTAGCCGAGCGCGACCAGCTCGTCGCCGACCTCGCGGCCGCTGAGGCTGCACGCGATGCGGCTCTTGCGGGTCTTGCTGACGAGGAGACCGCTGCCAAGGCGGCGCGTGCATCGGCCGCCGACGGCCTGCCCGCCGAACTCATGGCCCTCTACGACAAGTTGCGCGCCGACAACGGCGGCATCGGGGCGGCTGCCCTGCAGCGTGGTCGGTGCGAGGGCTGCCGGATCGAGCTCACCCCTGTCGACCTCGAGCGCATTCGCGCCGCGGCCCCCGCCGAGGTGGTCCGGTGCGAGGAGTGCCGCCGCATCCTCG
Organism: Actinomycetota bacterium; assembly: GCA_046095085.1. Classification (GTDB taxonomy): domain Bacteria; phylum Actinomycetota; class Actinomycetes; order S36-B12; family S36-B12; genus Mxb001. The sequence goes on from JBJTIQ010000245.1 coordinate 1,981, forward strand.
TGCGTACGCCGGAATCCGGACTGTGACCCGTCGGCTCGTCGTCGAGGCCGACGGCGGCTCGCGCGGCAACCCGGGGCCGGCGGCCTACGGAGCGGTCGTCCGCGATGGTGAGACCGAACGCGTCCTCGCCGAGGTGGCCGACGCTATCGGCGAGACCACCAACAACGTCGCCGAATACCGGGGACTCCTGGCCGGCTTGGAGCGTGCGCTGGAGATCGACCCGGCCGCCGCCATCGAGGCCCGCCTGGATTCCAAGCTCATCGTCGAGCAGATGTCCGGCCGCTGGGCGATACGCAACGCCGCTCTGCGCGAGCTCGCTCTCTCCGCTCGCCGTCTAGCGCCTGGCGTGACCTACACGTGGGTTCCCCGCGATCGCAACCGCGCTGCCGATCGACTGGTCAACGAGGCACTCGATGCGCAGTTGCGCGGCGAGCCGTCCCGCATCGACCGCGCGGTCGACCTGGGTGCCCCGCAGGCCGAGGACGTCGTCGGCGACGTGCTGGAGGATCGCGCCAAGGCGGAGCGGCCGCGGGCGTTGGTGGGCTGGGCGACCGACCTCGGCACGCCGACGATCACGCTGCTCGGACGCCACGGCGCCACGGCGATGAGCCTGGAGAAGAAGTTCAGCGGCGCTGGGGGCTTCGACGCCCCGCTCATCGGCCTCGGGGAGGCGCAGGCCCACGCGCTCGCCCGCGAGATCGTCGCGCGCGGGAGCATCGACGGCATCGTCGCCTCGCCACGGCTGCGCACCCGTCAGACGGCCGCCATCGTCGCCGAGCACGCTGGCGCGTCGATCGACATCGAAGACGGCCTCATCGAGTGCGACTTCGGCGAGTGGGACGGTCACACCTTCACCGAGGTGCAGGAGCGCTGGCCCGAGGAGCTCAACGCCTGGATCGCCTCGACCGACGTCGCCCCGCCGGGAGGGGAATCGTTTGCGGAGTGCCGGGCCCGGGTCGACGGCGCGCGGCGCGCCGTACTGAAGCGGCACGCCGGCCAGCGCATCGCGGTGATCTCGCACGTCACGCCGATCAAGCTCATCACCGGCATGTGCGTCGATGCGCCGCTGTCGAGCCTGTATCGCATGGAGCTCGCGCCCTGCTCGCTGACGACTATCGCGTGGTTCGCC
>JBJTIQ010000246.1:0-3662 GCA_046095085.1 Actinomycetota bacterium
CAATGCGCGTGCCGAGACCGTGGCCGAGAAGCCGGCCTACCGGCGCGCATTCAAGTCGAGGCGCTGCATCCTTCCCGGCGACGGGTTCTACGAGTGGCAGAAGATCGATGTCCCCGAGGGCGCAAAGCCTCGTAAGCAGCCCTACTTCCTGCACCCGGCCGACGGCTCGAGCCTGGCGATGGCGGGTCTCTACGAGTGGTGGCGCGATCCGGAGGTGGCCGATGACGATGCGGCCGGAGCCTGGGTGCTCTCGGCCACGATCCTCACCACCTCGGCCATCGACGACGTCGGCCGCATCCACGACCGGATGCCGGTTGTCGTTCCCCCAGCCCTGCGCGACTCCTGGCTCGATCCAGACACGCCCGGTTCCGACGTCCTGCCCCTGCTCCTGCGCCCCCCGGCCGCGGGCTACTGGGACATCTATCCGGTCTCCACGGCCGTCAACTCCGTCCGCAACCAGGGCCCCCAGCTCATGGACCCCGTCGAGACGGGCGAGATCCCCGGTTGAGTGGCGGGTTGTGCTGCGCCGACACGGCGTGTCACAACCCGCCACTCCACGCCAGGGTGGGAATATCGACGGCCCTCGAGGCGTTTCCCGTCCGTGCTGACCAGCCAGGCATCGTCGATTCCGGGCCTTGAAGGCCTGCCCGCGGTGCCGGCCGACCTCGCTGCCCCCTCCGTGCCGATACCCTCGGGAGCGATGTCCGACGACCCTGTGGCGAACGTCGAGACCGACGAGGAGCGCGCCGCCCGCTTCGAGCGCGACGCCCTGCCCTATCTCGACCAGCTCTACGGCGCGGCCCTTCGCATGACCCGCAATCCGGCCGACGCCGAAGACCTCGTGCAGGACACCTTCGTCAAGGCCTTCGCGGCCTTCGAATCGTTCACCGAGGGCACCAATCTCAAGGCGTGGCTGTTTCGCATTCTGACCAATGCCTTCATCAACACCTACCGCAAGAAGCAGCGCCAGCCACGCCAGACCGGCACCGACGAGCTCGACGACTGGCAGATGCAGCACACCCAGGCCTTTGCCACCGGCCAGTTGCGCTCGGCCGAGGCCGAGGCCCTCGACCGGCTGCCCAACGCCGTCATCAACGATGCGCTCGCCGAGGTTCCCGAAGACTTCCGGGTCGCGGTCTACCTCGCCGATGTCGAGGGCTTCTCCTACAAGGAGATCGCCGAGATCATGGGCACGCCGGTTGGCACCGTGATGTCTCGCCTTCACCGCGGCCGCAAGATCCTGCGCACCCTGCTCGAGGACTACGCGATCGCCGAGGGCTTCCTGCCGGCCAAGACCGGGGGAGAGGTGTCATGAGCTGCGGACACCCCCACGCGACGCCGTGCCCCGAGGTGCTCTCCTGGGTCTACGACTACCTCGATGGCTAGATCGACGACGTACGCCGGGCCGACGTTGTCGCGCATCTGGGCGAATGCCCTCCCTGCGGGGAGCAGTACGCCCTGGAGCAGACCGTCAAGGCCCTGGTCCACCGCTCCTGCTGCCATGACCCTGCGCCGGCCGAGCTTCGCGTGCGCGTTATCGCCCGGATCCAGGAGATCCGGATCACCTACCGTCGGGGCTAGTCCGGGCATGTGCCACGATGTGGCGCCGGAACCGACCCAGGAGCAGTCATGAGCAAGCGTGCCCGCAAGAAGCGCGACCGCAAGAAGAGCGGCGCCAACCACGGCAAGCGCCCCAACTCCTAGCCATGACAGCGGAGATCCGCGCCGAGATGGTGGCGCAGGTGCACTCCGTGTTTGTTGAGGCCGGTGCGGCTGTCGCCGCTGGCGACACCGTGATTCTCCTGGAGTCGATGAAGATGGAGATCCCCGTCATCGTCGAGACGTCCGGGACCGTGCTCGAGATCTCTGTGGTCCCCGGCGACGTGGTCTACGAGGGCGATCTGCTCGTCACCCTCGCCTCTGCCTGATGGCCGGTCCCTACGTCGTCACGCATGACGACACGGCCCTGGCACTGGGCAGCGGTGACGTGCCCGTGCTGGCGACGCCTCGCCTCATCGCCTGGCTCGAAGCTGCCACGGTCGAGGCGACCGTCGACCTGCCGGACGGCGATACGTCGGTGGGCACGCGCGTCGACGTCGAGCACCTGCTGGCCTCCCCGGTCGGGGCGGCGGTGACCGCGCACGCCCAGGTCGTGCATCGCGACGATCGCCTCGTGCGCTTCGAGGTGACGGCGTTCCACGACCTCGGGGACGGCCCGGTGCTGGTGGCCCACGGCCACGTCACGCGAGTCGTCGTGAATCGGGAGAAGTTCTTCGCGCGCTCCACCCCGGCCCTCATCATCCGCCCGGCCGTGCCCAGCGAGTGGGCTGCCACCGGCGAACTCGTCGTCGACGCCTACCGCACCGGCTACGGCCTATCGGGTGCCTCAGACGACTACGCCCACGTGGTTCGCGACGTGGCTGGGCGCGCGGGCCACTCCGAGGTGCTGGTCGCGCTCGAGGGGGATCGCCTCATCGGATCGGTCACCTTGCTCCAGCCGGGCACGCCGATGGCGGAAGTTTGCAGGCCCGGTGAGATGGAGTTCCGGTTCATGGGCGTCGACCCGGCCGCCTGGGGCCGGGGCGTGGCCCGCGCCCTCGTGGAGTCGGTCATCGCCCGGGCGGGGGTTCGGACGCTGGTCTGCAGCGTCATCGAGGGCAACGAGCCGGCGGCGGCCCTCTACCGCTCCTGCGGCTTCACGGCCGCACCGGACCGCGACTGGGTGCCCGTCCCCGGGGTCATGCTCCGCGTCTTCGTCCGGCCCCCGGAGCAGCCCGTCAGGGGCGGTTGAGCCGACCCGCCGGGCCGTCACGCCTAGCCCCGCCGTGACCTTTCTGTTACCTTCATCGGGTCGGCCTTGCCAGGCCGGCCGCCTGGCACACGCCGAGTCCTGCCCGTGCCGGGCGCACCATCCGCGGGCAGGAGCGGGGGACCCACCGGGTCCGGACCACCATCCGGGCCCACGACCGGCTCAGTTCCACCGCCGGTCTAGGGGTGAAGCCACGCATGCGTGGCCGGCCGACCCTCCGGCCGAACCCGACAGCTGACCCCGCAGGCGTCGGAGGACGCATGGACCGTCGCACGACGTTCCGCAGCCTGGCGGTGATCGCCGTCTCGGCGGTCGCGGCCGCGACCCTCCTCGCGCTGCCCACGGCATCGCAGGCCTCGCCGTCGAGTTCCTCGGCGGCCGCGCGCGCCGCTGCCTCGGCCCCCGAGCTCAAGAAGGGCGATCGTGGCGAGCCGGTGAAGGTCCTTCAGCGCGCCCTCGAGGTGCGCGTCTCGGGATACTTCGGGCCCGTCACACACATCGCGGTAGTGCGGTTCCAGGAGTCCAACGGCATCGAGGCCAATGGCGTCGTCGGCATCGACACCTGGACGGCTCTGGGTGCCGAGGTCGCGCGTGCCGCGGCCGCCAGCGACGAGTCCTTCGGCGACAAGGAGGTCGACGGTCGCTACTGCCCCGCCGTCGACTTCACCTACGGCGACGGCATGGGGGGCGGCAGAAGACACATGGGGTTCGTCCTGCTCGGCAAGGCGGGCTCGCCCATCTACGCGGTTGACGCCGGCCGCGTCACCCGCAGCGGCTACCAGGGCAACGGCGCCCTCATCCTCGACATCACGAGCAAGGGCGGCCAGATGATCTTCTACGGCCACTTCTCCAA
>JBJTIQ010000247.1:0-25775 GCA_046095085.1 Actinomycetota bacterium
GTCGATGAATCGCTGCTCGGAGGCGTCGATCCCGAGGATCTCGGGCGCGATCTCGTCTTCGATGGCGGTGACGGCGGCGAGCACCCCCTTGCCCGAGTAGCGCGCACCATCGCCATCACGGCGCTCGACCGCTTCGAATGCGCCGGTGGAGGCGCCGGACGGGACGGCGGCACGCGCCGCGCTGCCGTCGTCGAGCACGACCTCTACCTCGACCGTGGGATTGCCGCGCGAATCGAGGATCTCCCGCGCGATGACGTCGTCGATGCAGGCCATGGCCCGAGCCTATCGACCCGCGGTCACAGTCCGAGGAGTGCCCGCAGATGCCTGGGTCCCGGCGATCCGTGCGCGAGCAGCAGGTCGTGTATCTGCCGATCGCTCCAGTCGGGATGGAGCACGCGGAGGTCGTCCACGATGCCCCGCACGCCGAGCCAGCCGACGAAGTAGGTCGGGAGCTGACCGGCCGTCAGCAGCGCGCGACGCCACTTGCCGACGGCCTCGCCCTCCTCCTGGAACCCTCGCCGCATGAGCAGGTCGATGGCTCCCGGCTCGTCGATGTCGCCTCCGTGAACTCGGGCATCGAGGATGGCATTCAGGCACATCCGCGCCTGCATCTTCAACTGCTGGAGGCGAAGGCGGAGGGCAGCGTCCGGGCGTCGGTCGGGAACGTAGCCACGTTCCCACATGAGGTGCTCGGCGTAGACGGCCCAGCCCTCGACGAATGCCCCGCTCATGCCGAAGCTGCGCACCAGCGACGATTCAGCCGCCCTGGCATGAGCCAGCTGCAGGACGTGGCCCGGCATGGCCTCGTGGGCAGTCAGGTCGTGGAGAAGCACCCCGTTGTACTCCCGGTAGAAGGACGCAACCCTGTCGAGGCTCCAGTCGGCCGGGGTGGGCGCCACCGCGACGAACGTCGCCGCATCGGCGGTCTCGAGCGGTCCTGGCGCATCGCAGTAGGCCACCGAGACACCTCGATGGATCTCCGGCATCTCGATGACCTGAGTGTCGCTCGAGGGAATCGTCACCAGGTCGTGATCGCGCACGAACGCCGTGAGGCGCTCCATCGCGCTCCTGACCTCGGCCAGCACGGTGACATCGGTGACAGGTGACTCGTCGGCCACGCGAGCCAGCGCGCGCCGCACGATGTCGGGGCTACGGACCGACTCGCCCATGAATTCGCCGGCCACCTCGCGAAGGCATGCGTTGACCTCGTCGAGGTGAGCCTCGGCGCTCTCCAGCACCTGGACCGGCGTGAGCTCCTCATCGAGGTGGTGCCACAGTGCGGCGCTGTACAGGCGCACCCCGAGCCGCGGATCCCACCGGGCCTCGGGAAGTTGCTCAGACAGCCAGGCGGCGTGCTCGGCTACCGCGGCGCAGGCCTGCACTGCCGCGTCGGAGAAGTCAGGAGGGGGTGCGCCTTCGGCGAGCCGTGCAGCCTCGTCAACCACGGCCGGGAAGCCCGACGAGCGAGCGAGGGCAGTCTCCGCGTGGAGCGGCGATACCTCCCTGAGCGTTCGACGCGCTCGCGCCAGATGCTCCGGGACTGCGCGAAGACGCGCGACGATACTGACCAGGCGATCCTCGACCGGTGCGAAGTCGCGCACGGCAAGAAGGCGTATCGACGTAGCGGGATCCCACACCATCGGATCCCAGCGTTGCCGGCGTACGTCGGTCAGGTCGAAGTGCCGCGCGGCGACCTTGGCCCGGAGTATCTCCAGATCCACCTGAGCGTCTCGCGGCAAGCTCACGTCATCGATCGCATCCAGGTGGGTGATGTGATCGTCGAGGCGCTTCACCACGTCTTCGATGGCCGAGTCGCTGAGGTCCGGGAGCTGAGCGTCGAACCTGTGATCGCCCAGCGATGTCGCTCCGACGGGATCGGCGGCCAGCATGTCGTCGATAGCCGCGCGCGCCACTCTCGCGAAGGCCCGCTCCTGGTCGTCCGCCGTCGAGCTCATCGAGTCTCGGCCTGGCGGATCCGATCTCGGTGCCGACGGGAGGCATCTCTCGCGGCGGCCTCGGCATCCCAGCCGCGCGCGCGGCCGGCCGCGACCAGCGCCAGCAGAAGATCTCCGTAGGCGGCCTCTGCCGGGAGATCCCGGAGGATCTGGGCGGCCTCCCGCTCACCCGGCACGGGCACCTGGATCCCATCGCTGCGAGCGAGGAGCTTGGCGGCCAACAGGAGGGCGGGCAGCGAGGCGGGTATGCCGTCGGTCACCGACGCACGGCCCTTCTCGGCAGCCTTCAACTCATGCCATCGGGCCTCGACCTCCTCGGCTGTCTCGGCTGAGGCATCCGCGAATACGTGCGGGTGGCGGGATACGAGCTTGCGCACGATGCCGTCGGCGACGTCATCGATGTCCCACGGGTCGTCGGCATCCTCCTGGGCGATGCGCGCATGGAAGACGATCTGCAGAAGGAGATCGCCGAGTTCCTCGCGCAGGTCGTCGCGGTCTTCGGACTCGATCGCCTCGACGGTCTCGTAGGCCTCTTCGATCAGGTATTCGACGAGGCTTTGGTGGGTCTGCCTCGCGTCCCAGGGACATCCGCCCGGCGAGCGAAGCCGGTCCATGACCTGGACGAGCTCCCGCAGGCTGTCGCGACCCTGCGGCATCGATCAGCCGGACGGGACCAGGTCGGCGAGTCCGTCTCCCTGCGGGGCCTGGGGGGAGGCCAGGTCGGTGGGCACCGGGCCAATCTGCAGCTCATCTGGAACCCAGGTCCCGTATCGCGGGCTGACGCGCGCGTCGAGCTGCTTGCCCAGGTCGACCGCATAGCGGAAGACCGCCTCCTGCCGGGCCTGGTCCTCCGCTTCGGGTGCCAGCAGGGCGCCGATGCCATCGACCTGGAGTGACAGGCGGAATTGGGTCGGGATCGCCGACGCCGGCACGTTGCTGTCGAGGAATACCTGGCGCAGTTGGTCTTCTCCGCCCAATTGGGCCTCGGCTTCGGCCATCGCCTGGTCGATCTGACCCTGCGTGACGACGACGCCATTGCGTGCAGCGCCCTCGTCGACAAGCTCGGTGATCACCAGGCGCTGGAGGATGTCGGCAACGAGAGCAGCATCAGGTGCGCCGGCCCCCGTGCCACGCGCGTCGAGAACCTCATCGACCTGGGTGGTCAAGGTGTCGTTGCCGATGTCACGCGAACCCAGGGTGGCGGCGGAGCCTGCGCTCGGCGTCGATGAGCAGCCGGTTGCGGCGCCGGCCATCGTCAAGGCGATGAGCACGGCCCCCGCTGCTCGGTTCACACGTCCGCGCGCCTTCACGAAGCACTCCCACCCTCGGTCGAGGGGTCGATGACCCCGATGACTTCCGCCGCCCATCCCAGCAGTGGCAGGTCGCGCAGCCCGTCGCCCCGTGAGGCGCGGGCCGCTCCCTCCTCCGTGGGACGCGGCACGAGGATCGTACGGACGGCGGGCTTGACGATCGAGCCCGGGTACAGGCGGGCCAGCCGCAGCGCGCGCGACTCCGGGAGTTCGACCGGGTGGAAGCGGACCTGCGACCCCGTGAGGACGACCTCGTCGAGTCCCGCGGCTCGGGCCCGACCGCGGAAGCGTGCGACTTCGAGCAGCGCCGACACCGGATCGGGTAGGGGCCCGTAGCGATCCAGCAATTCCTCCGCCACGGCATCGACACCGGTAGCGGTGGCAGCGTCGGCGAGTCGACGGTAGGCCTCGAGGCGGAGCCGCTCCTCCGCGATGTAGTCGGGGGGGATGTGCGCAGTGCTGGGAAGTTCGACGCGCACCTCGAGGTCGACGCTCTCGGCCTCTCCGCTCGCCTGGGCGAGCGCCTCGCCCACCAGCCGGACATAGAGGTCGAAGCCGACCTCGGCGATGTGGCCGCTCTGATCACCGCCCAGGAGGTTGCCCGCACCGCGGATCTCCAGGTCCTTCATGGCGATCTGCATGCCGGCGCCCAGGTCGGTGTGCTGGGCGACCGTCGACAGGCGCTCGTAGGCCGTCTCCGAGAGCGCCTTCTCGGGCGGATAGAGGAAGTAGGCGTAGCCGCGCTCGCGTCCGCGACCCACGCGACCGCGCAGCTGATGGAGCTGGGAGAGGCCGAGGGTGTCAGCTCGGTCGAGGATCAGCGTATTCGCGTTGGCGATGTCGATGCCGTTTTCGACGATGGTCGTGCAGACGAGCACGTCGATGCGATGCTCCCAGAAGTCCACCACCACCCTCTCGAGTTCGTGCACGTTCATCTGACCGTGAGCGATCGCTAGGCGCGCCTCAGGAACCAGGTCATGCAGCTTTGATGCCGCTCGATCGATCGACTCGACGCGGTTGTGCACGTAGAAGACCTGCCCGTCACGGAGCAGCTCGCGCCTGATGGCGGCGGCAACCTGCTTCTCGTCGTACGGCCCCACATAGGTCAGGATCGGGTGACGCTCCTCGGGTGGAGTCTGGATCGTCGACATGTCCCTGATGCCGGTCAGCGACATCTCGAGAGTGCGCGGGATAGGCGTGGCCGACATGGTCAGGACATCGACCGATGTGCGAAGTGCCTTCAGGTGCTCCTTGTGCTCAACGCCGAACCGCTGCTCCTCGTCGACGATAACCAGGCCCAGATCGCGAAATCGCACGTCAGGGGTCAGCATCCGGTGCGTGCCGATGACCACATCGACCGTGCCCTCGGCCAGGCCCTTCAAGGTCTCTCTCACCTCTGCATCACTCTGGAATCGCGAAAGCCCGGCCACCTTCACCGGGAAAGGCGCGTAGCGACCCGCGAAGGTGGCGAGATGCTGCTGGACCAGCAGCGTGGTCGGCACAAGGACCGCCACCTGCTTGCCATCCTGGACCGCCTTGAAGGCCGCTCGAACGGCAATCTCAGTCTTGCCGTAGCCGACATCTCCGCAGATCACCCGGTCCATGGGAATCGTTCGCTCCATGTCGGCCTTGACCTCGTCTATGCAGGCCAACTGGTCGGGGGTCTCCACGTAGGGGAATGCGTCCTCGAGCTCTCGTTGCCACGGAGTATCGGGGCCGAAGGCGTGGCCGGTCGTGGCCACGCGTGCGGCGTAGAGCCGGATGAGCTCACCGGCGATCTCCCGCACCGCTCGGCGAGCCCGCGCCTTCGACTTCTGCCAGTCCGCTCCCCCCAGTCGATGGAGGCTGGGCGCCTCGCCGCCCACGTAGCGGCTGACCTGATCGAGTTGATCGGTCGGCACGTAGAGGCGGTCTGCCGGCTGCCCGCGCTTGGACGATGCATATTCGATCACGAGGTATTCGCGAGTGGCTCCTGCCACGACGCGCTCGGTCATCTCGACGTAGCGACCGACCCCGTGCTGATCGTGGACGATGAAATCACCTGGTGACAACTGCAGGGGATCGATGGTGCGACGTCGACGAGAAGGCATCCGCGCGAGATCGCGCGTGGCCGCCCGCTGCCCGAGCAGGTCGGTCTCGGTGAGCACGGCGATGCCGCCTGAGGTCGAGACGAGACCGTCCAGCAGCCGGCCGGTGCCGACGATGACCTCGGTCGGCTCATCCGGCACGTCATCAGTGGCCCGCGCGGCTATTCCCTCCTCGGACAGTGACTGCGCCAATCGCTCCGCCGAGCCGTGGCCTTCGGCGACCACCACGACGGTCGTGCCCGCGCCCCGCCATCCGCGAATATCGCCGAGGGCGCGCTGCAGGTCTCCCCTGTAGTCGTCTACGGCCCGTGCCTCGACGACGATGTCGTCTGAATCCTCGAGCGCGAATGGATCGGTCGTCCACCACCCCAGCCCGCTAGCGCGCGCGGCTCCCACGACCTCGTCGAGTGAGCGGTAGGCCGCAGCCGACAGGTCGAGGGGCTCGAGGTCCAGCGGAGCGGCTTGGCCTGCGGCAGCGTTGTGCCATGACGCCTCGAGGAACTCCTGCGAGGTGCGCTGCAGGTCTTCGGCCCGAGTGCGGACGCGCTCGGGGTCGCAAACCAGGACGATGGATCCCCGCGGAAGGCTGTCGACGAGCAGCTCCATCTGGTCGACCAACACCGGGGCCAGTGCCTCCATGCCTTCCACAGCCACGCCATCGGCGATCCGCGTGAGCACGTCGCCCAGCGTGGGATGCAATGCCGCAAGTTCGCGTGCGCGAGCTCGGACGCCTTCTGTCAGCGGCACCTCGCGCACGCCCAGGATGTCGACCCCGTCGGGCACATGTGCCAGCGAGCGCTGATCGGCTACCGCGAACGAGCGAATCTCCTCGACGGTGTCACCCCAGAGCTCGATCCGGACCGGATGCTCGGCGCCTGCGGGAAAGACGTCGATGATTCCGCCGCGCACGGCAAACTGCCCACGCCGCTCGACCAGGTCCGTGCGCTCGAAACCACGGGCAGCGAGGTCGCGAACGAAGGACTCGGGCTCCAGCGTCTCGCCCTCGAGCACTCGCAATGGGTCGAGGCGCCCGAGGGAGCCCACCAGGGGCTGCAGGACTGCGCGCACCGAGGCCACGACGACGCGCAGGGGATCGTCCTCGGCATTCGCCAGTCGACGGAGCACCGCCAGGCGCCGCCCCACAGTGTCTGCCGACGGACTCAAGCGCTCGTGGGGCAGCGTCTCCCATGAGGGGAAGTCGATGGCCGCACCCGGTCCGAGCAGGTCTTCGATCGACCAGGCCAGGTCCTCAGCCTCGCGAGCACCGGAGGTGCCGACGAGGAGCACCCCCTGCGCGGTGCCGGCAGCGGCCGACGCGATGACCGGCCTCGCAGACGGGACGGCGGTGACGTGCGCGCTCGACGTGCGCGTGGCAGCAGCGACGGCCTCCACGCCCGGGATGCCGGCGAGGAGGGGCCAGAGCCCACGCAGCGTCATGCACTCCCGTCGGCGGCCCGACGCATGGCCTCACGGAGGCCATCCGCCACCGATGGGATCCCCACCAGCAGGTCGGTGACATAGGGCCGCGGCTGGTTGAAGGCGATCGCCGAAGCATCGATGTGCGAGGCCACGAGCCCCTGCGCGTGAGCCACTGACAGCGGCGCCGCGACGTCCCACTCGTAGAAGCCCGTGTCGTGCACGTAGGCCTCGGCGCGACCGGTCAAAATTTCGTTGACCTTGGCGCCGACCGAGCCGACGTCCATCACTTCGACCCCGTGCCGGTGACCGCGCGTCGCCAGTGACTCGGCAAGGAGGGCGACCGCGGCATCAAGGGTGGCGGGCGGCCGGGTGCGCGATGCGACGATCCGAACCGGTCGGTCTTCGGGCAGCCCGCGCGGCGGCAGCGGTGCGTCAGCCACCTGGCGCGACACGCCCTGCGCGGGCAGGTCGACGGTACCCGCCGTGAGGCGCCCGCCGCCTGGCGCCGCGGAATCGCGATTCCACAGGACGACGTGAACCGCGAAGTCCGTGCGGCCCTGGCCGAATTCCCAGGTGCCATCGAGGGGGTCGACGATCCAGACGCGATCTGCCTCGAGGCGAGCCGGGTCGTCCGCGCCCTCCTCACTCAACACCGCGTCGTCGGGACGGGACTCTGCGAGCCGGGCGACGATGAGTTCATGCGAGGCACGGTCGGCAGCCTTGCGAAGCTCATTGGCCCGATCCTTGTCGTCGACAGATCCGAATGACTCCCGCAACTGCAGGAGCAACTGCCCGGCTTCGGCCGCAACCCGCGCTGAGACCTGCATGTCGTCTTCGGTCATTCGTCCCCTACCTCCGGGTCTGCGTTGAATCGATTCTGAGCGGTGGCGACGCCTTCGGCGATCACGCATTCGATCGCGTCGGCGCACCGGTCGAGCAGAAGCGGGAGTTCTTGCCGCTCCGCGCCGGTGAACGGACGAAGCACGAAGTCTGCGGGGTCCTGGCGACCCGGCGGCCGGCCGATCCCGATGCGCAGGCGCACGGTTTCTCCGGTGCCCAGCGAGCGCCGGACGCTCTTGAGCCCGTTGTGCCCGTTGTCACCACCGCCCTGCTTGATGCGCAGCGCCGCGAAGGGGATGTCGAGTTCGTCGTGGGCAAGGAGAACGTTGTGCGCCTCGACGCCGAAGTGATCGGCCAGCACCGCCACAGGGCCACCTGATTCATTCATGTAGGCACGACCTCGGGCAAGGACTACCCTGCGGCCGGCCCAGCGGGATTCGAAAACCTCGCAGCGCGTGTACTTATGGGCCGTCAGGCGGCCACCCCATCGGCCGGCCAGGGTCTCGACCGCCATCACTCCCACGTTGTGACGGGTGAGGGCGTATGGCGGACCCGGATTGCCGAGGCCCACCACGAGCCACGGATCCATTGGCGGATCAGGCGTCGTCGCCGGACTCGTCGGCCGACGCGTCGGAGTCGTCGCCCGATGCGTCTTCGGACTCATCGCTGGACGTCGCAGCCGCATGTGACTCGGCCGGGTCATCCTTGGGACCGGAGAAGGCCGGTGCCGACGCCGCAGCCTCTGCTGCGGCAGCCGCCTCCGCAACCAGCACCTCGGCCTCGGCAGCGCGCTCCCGCGCCTCTGCCGCGGAGACAATGACGAGGTCAACGTGCTCGAGGGTGCGCTTGACCGGGTCGCGCTGGATGTCGCGCGGCTTGGCGAGCGTGCTCGACGAGCCCTGGACGATCTCGAGGGTGACCTTGGGTTTGCGCAGTGCCTGCTCGAGGTCGTGCCCCGGAAGAGACACGTGCACGAGCGTGGCCCCCTCGCCGTAGAGAACAGCGGGGATGCGACCGTCTCTGCGGAGCCGACGCGCGGCGCCCTTGCCGAAGTCAGAGCGCGGCTGCGCCTCAAGGCGCACGTTCATGGTTCCTCCTCGGGTGCCGTCCGGTCGCGCTCCGCAGCGAGGCCCGACCGGGGCAGCCACGTCGATCACGGTGCAGGACCGCCACTGGTGCGGCCCGGTCACCCTCGCCGAGGAGCGACCCGAGCCTACCCGATGGCTAGGGGGTCACCGACACCTGCTCCTCCACCTCGAACATGCTCGTCACCGATCCGTCGGTGAAGACCTCGTAGATGGCCTTGGCCAGCAACGGCGCGATCGACAGCACGGTGAGCTTGTCGAAGCGGCGCTCCGGAGGGATGGGCAGGGTGTTGGTGACGACGACCTCGCTGATGCGCGAGGCAGCCAGGCGCTCAGCGGCGGGCGGGCTGAGGATGCCGTGGGTTGCGGCGACGATCACGTCGGCCGCACCGTTGTCGAAGAGGGTGTCGGCGGCCTTCACGATGGTGCCACCGGTGTCGATCATGTCGTCGACGACGACACAGATACGGTCCTGCACATCGCCGACCACCTCGAGGACCCTGACCTCATTGGGTGTGTCGGGGTCACGCCGCTTGTGAATGATGGCGAGCGGGGCGCCCAGGATGTCTGTCCACTTCTCGGCCACGCGCACGCGCCCGGCGTCGGGCGAGACGACGGTGATGCGCTCGCGATCGACCCGTGACGCGACGTGCTGGGCCAGGAGGGGAAGCGCGAACAGATGATCGACAGGGCCATCGAAGAAGCCCTGGATCTGCGACGTGTGCAGGTCGACGGTGATGAGTCGGTCTGCACCCGCAGCCTTGAACAGGTCAGCCATCAATCGCGCCGAGATGGGCTCACGGCCGCGGTGCTTCTTGTCCTGGCGCGAGTAGCCATAGAAGGGAGCGATGACCGTGATGCGCTTGGCCGACGCTCGCTTGAGCGCGTCGACCATGATGAGCTGCTCCATGATCCAGGTGTTGATGGGCGTGGTGTGGCTCTGGATGATGAAGGCGTCGCAGCCTCGCACCGACTCCTGGAACCTGACGAAGATCTCGCCGTTGGCAAAGTCATATGCAGACACCGGACACAGGTCAGTGCCCAGGTGGTCGGCCACCTCCATGCCCAACTCGGGATGCGCGCGCCCGCTCAACAGCACGAGTCGCTTGTTGGGCGGGACCGTGAGGTGAGTGCTCACCGATTCTCCTCTTCGCCGGGTGGTGGTGATTGTGCCAAGGCCTCGGCGGCAGCCTCGGCCGAACTCGAACCGGCGCGTCGCCGCGCCACCCAGCCGGGGATCGTGCGCTGCTGCGCTCGGCCCACGGCCATTGCCCCCGGGGGGACATCCTCGGTGATGACAGACCCCGCGGCGGTGTAGGCACCATCCCCCACCGTCAAGGGGGCCACCAGCATCGTGTCGCTGCCGATGCGGACGTAGCGGCCCACGACCGTGGCGTGCTTCTCCACCCCGTCATAGTTCACGAAGACGGTGGCAGCGCCGATATTGGTGCCCTCGCCGATCTCAGCGTCTCCGACATAGGACAGGTGCGGGACCTTCGCACCGTCGCCGAGGGAGGAGTTCTTCATCTCGACGTAGGCGCCCACCTTGGCTCCGGTGCCGACGCGGGTGCCGGGCCGGAGGTAGGAGTAGGGACCTATCGACGCCCCCCGACCGATCACGGCAAGCTCCGCCCACGTGTGGCGCACCTGCGCATCGGCCCCCACCTCGCACGCGGTCAGAGTCGTGCCCGGTCCGATGCTGGCCCCCGATGCCACCGACGTGGGACCCAGGAGGGAAGTCTGGGGTAGCAGCGTCACGTCAGCGGCGAGGTCGACATCGATGTCGATCCACGTCGACGATGGCTCGAGCATCGACACACCCTCGAGCATCCATCGACGATTGATTCGGTCGCGCATGAGCGCTGCGGCCTCCGAGAGCTGCACGCGGTCGTTGACGCCGAGAATCTCGTTGGAGTCCGGCACCCGGAGGGCGGCGACGGACCGGCCCCCCTCGCGCATGAGACCGATGACATCGGTGAGGTACTCCTCGCCCTGGTCATTGGCCGTCGTGAGGCGCCCGAGGGCTGGCAGCAGGTCAGCCGCGTCGAAGGCGTACATGCCCGCGTTGATCTCGTCGATCTGCAGGGTCTTCGCGTCAGCGTCGCGGTGCTCCACGATCCGGTCGACCCAGCCCTGCGGGTCGCGCACCACCCGGCCGTAGCCGGCCGGGTCGGACACCTCCGCCGTCAGCACGGTTGCCGCTGCCTCATCGACGACGTGCCGGGAGAGCAGGTCGGCGACCGTAGAACCGGTGAGCAAAGGGGTGTCACCGCTGAGCACGATGATGGGTCCGTCACTGAGCGCGCCGGCACTCGCGAGTGCCTCCACCGCCAGCCGCACGGCATGCCCGGTGCCGAGTTGGTCAGATTGCACGACGGTGTCGACCCAGGGCGCAATCTCTTCGAGATGCGCCATGACCTCTTCACGACCCTGGCCGACGACCACCATGAGATGCGCCGGCTCGATTGCTGAGGCTGCCTCGATGACGTGGCCCACCAGGCTGCGCCCAGCGACACGGTGCAGGACCTTCGGCGTCGCCGATCTCATGCGCTTGCCTTCGCCCGCCGCGAGGACGATGACGACGGGGGCTGCCGATGTCACCGCGCACACACCTCCGGGGGGAGGGGCCGTCCTGGAAGGTCGGCCGTCGCCGAAACACTATCGCCGCAGGTGCCGTGCTCCCGGCGGAGGAGTCGAACCCCCATTCAGAGATCCAAAGTCTCTTGTCCTGCCATTGGACGAGCCGGGACCGTCGCCGCGCGAAGAGGCCATCGGGCAGCTCCGCGGGCCACCGGGGAAGTCTCCCAGCACGCTTGCCCACGGGTTTCAGTGAGGGGCTGGACTGGCTACGACTGCGTAGGTTACGGTTGCGTAGGTTTTGCTTCGCCCACGGCAGGAGACCTTCGTGACCCTCGCTCCCCCCGAGCGCACCGGCGGCGCGGCCCGGCGAGACGGCCACGCCGTCCCGGTCGGGCCCATCCCGCGGCTCGCCACCGAGCCCATGGCCCCCGGCATGCGCACCACCATCGCCATCTTCGTCGCCGTGCCACTCGCAGCGGTGGTCCTGGCCATTCCGGTGGCCTGGGGCGGCTGGCTGGGCTGGACCGACGTCATCCTCGCCGCCGTGTTCTACCTCATCGCGGCGGGCGGCATCACCGTCGGCTTCCACCGCCACTTCACGCACGGCTCCTTCAAGGCACCGCAGTGGGTATCGGTCGCGCTCGCCATCGCGGGCTCGACCGCGGTGCAGGGCTCGCTCGAGCAGTGGGTTGCCGACCATCGACGCCACCATGCGCGCAGCGACGAGGAGGGTGATCCGCACAGCCCCTGGCGCTACGGCACGTCAAGGCGCGCCGTCGCCAAGGGGCTCGTGTTCGCGCACGTCGGCTGGCTCTTCGACGGACAGCAGAGTTCAATCGAGCGCTACGCACCCGACATTCGCGCCAACGCGGCTCTGCGCCCGGTGTCGCGCCACTTCCCCTGGATAGTCGTGGCCACCATCGCGATGCCCGCGATCCTCGGCGGTCTCATCACCTGGTCGTGGGTGGGTGCGCTCACCGCGCTCTTCTGGGCGGGACTCGTGCGAATCGCGCTCGTGCACCACATCACCTGGTCGATCAACTCTATCTGCCACGTCTTCGGCCAGCGCCCTTTCGTGACCCGCGACAGGTCGACCAACAATCGCTGGCTCGCGCTCCCCTCCCTCGGGGAGTCATGGCACAACCTGCACCACGCCGAGCCCACCGCTGCCCGGCACGGCGTTCTCAAGGGACAGATCGATCTCAGCGCTGCCACCATCCGGGCGATGGAGCGACTGGGGATGGCGCGCGACGTCCGGTGGCCAAGTCCGACACGCCTGGCCGCGAAGCTCCACGACCCGGCCATGCGCCGGCGGATACGCGGCTGGAGCGAGCCGGGCTTGGCGGTCCCGGACACCTCGGACTAGCCAGCCATGCGCATGTCGGGGCGCGAGCGCCGCGAGCAGCTCATCGACATCGGTCGCGCGCTCTTCGCCGAGAAGGGCTTCGAGGTCGTCAGCGTCGAGGAGATCGCTGCCAAGGCGGAGGTCTCCAAGCCTGTGGTCTACGAGCACTTCGGCGGTAAGGAAGGGCTCTACGCCGTGGTCGTCGACCGCGAGATGAATCACCTGCTCGCGATGATCAGCGGAGCCCTGCGCGGGACCCATCCCCGGCAACTCCTCGAGCAGGCGGGTCTGGCGCTCTTCGACTACATCGACGCCAATCCGGATGGCTTCCGGATCCTCGTCCGGGATTCACCCGTCTCGCAGCAGACGGGGTCCTTTGCCAGCTTGCTCGCGGATGTTGCCGGTCAGGTCGAATACCTGCTGGCCGAGCAGTTCGCGGCACACCGCATCCCGACGCGCCTGGCCCCCATGTACTCGCAGATGCTGGTCGGCATGACAGCGCAGGCCGGGCAGTGGTGGCTCGACGTGCGCAAGCCGCGAAAGGAAGAGGTGGTGGCGCACCTGGTCAACCTCGCGTGGAACGGCCTGGCTCACCTCGACCCAAAGCCGCGGCCGCCGCGCTGACCCCACCTGTCGATGACGAGATTCTCGTCGACCAAGAATCTCGTCATCGAGAGATCACCTAGGCTGGGCCGATGAGCGCGGACTCCGTCGACGGGATCGTGCGCGCCTGGCGGCGTGAGAGGCCCGACCTCGACGTCGCTCCACTCGAGGTCCTGTCGCGCGTCACTCGCCTGGCCCGGCACCTCGACCTCGCGCGACGGGAGGCGTTTGCGCGCCACGGACTAGAGGCCGGTGAATTCGACGTCCTCGCGGCATTGCGCCGCAGTGGGGCTCCCTACGAGTTGTCCCCGGGCCAACTCGGCGCCGCCACCCTCGTGTCGAGCGGCACGACCACGAATCGCCTGGATCGACTCGAGTCCGCCGGCCTCATCGAGCGACTGCCCGACTCGGTCGACCGTCGAAGCATCCGCGTGCACCTCACGCCCACCGGACGCCAACGCGTCGACGCGGCCCTCACCGACCTCCTCGAGAGCGAGCGCCACCTGCTCGCCGCTCTCCCGCGCAGCGATCAGCTTCGCCTGGCAACACTGCTGAAGAGTCTGGTCCTGCCGTTCGACATCGACGAGGCGACCGTCATTCCGCGATGACACGAGCCCCGTCGACGGGCCCGGCCGCATGTCGCACGAGGCGCACCAGCCCGGTGGTCGTGAGTCCCACCGCGATATCCAGGGCATGATCGCGGTCGCGGGCGAGGAAGGCGCACGTGGGGCCGCTGCCCGACACGATGCCGCCGAGAGCCCCCAACTCGATTCCGGCATCCAGGACCCGAGCGAGGGCGGGGCGAAGCGACAGGGCCGCCGGCTGCAGGTCGTTGTGCAAGCGTCGGGCCAGGGCCTTGGCGTCGCCCGCGCGCAGCGCCCGCAGGAGAGCGTCGTCTCCGCTCGGCGGCGGCACATCGGCCCCTGCTCGCAGACGGTCGAGTTCGGCGTAGACACCAGGGGTCGACAGGCCGCTATCGCTGACGGCGATCACCCAGTCGAAGCCCCCCTGGGCGAGGACGGGGGTGAGGATCTCTCCCCTCCCCGAGCCGATCATGGTGCCCCCGTCGAGAAGGAAGGGAACGTCGGATCCCAGCCCGGCGGCGATGCCCGCGAGATCGTCGGCACCCAGGGTTCCCGGCCACAGGGCAGCACAGCCGACGAGTGCTGCCGCGGCGTCTGCGCTGCCGCCGGCCATGCCTCCCGCGACGGGAATGGACTTGGTGATCGAGATAGCGAGGTCAGCAGGCCGGCGCGCTCGATGGGCGGCCTCGCGGACAGCCCTGACCGCGATGTTGTCGTCATCCACGGGAACGGCGGATGCGTCTTCACCAGCCACCTGAACCGAGACGCCTAAGCCAGCACCGACCCGGGTGATGGATAGCTCGTCGTAGAGACCGACAGCGTGGAAGACCGTCACGAGATCGTGGTAGCCGTCGGCCCGAAGCGGCCCGACAGACAGCCGAAGGTTGATCTTGGCGGGCACGCGCACCCGAATGCTGTCGATCACAGCATGACCCTAGACGGGTCGCGCGCTCACAATGCGAGCGAAGGCCTCGACACCGAGCGCCTCGCCCCGAGATGAGGGGTCGACGCCGGCCAGCAGCAGCGCGCGCTCGGCCTGCGCCGCCGACCCTGCCCAGCCCGCGAGTGCGGCACGCAAGGTCTTGCGGCGCTGGGCGAATGCCGCATCGACGCAGGCGAAGACCTCCTCCCGCGACGCGATCGAGGAGGGCGCGGCGCGACGGCGAAACGCGACGAGGCCCGAATCGACGTGGGGCACCGGCCAGAACACGCTGGGCGGCACCGATCCCACGCGCTGGGCATCGGCGTACCACGCGAGCTTGACCGACGGCACGCCGTAGATCCGGCTCCCGGGCGCGGCAACCAGCCGATCAGCGACCTCCGCCTGGACCATGACGAGGCCGCGTTCAAGGGTCGAGAACGTCTCGAGGAGATGCAAGACGATGGGCACGGCGACGTTGTAGGGCAGATTGGCGACAAGCGCGGTCGGTGCGACGGGCAGCGCCGAGATGCGCATGGCGTCGTCGCAGATCACCGAGAGCCTCGATGCGTCGTCGGGGCGGAACTCCGCGACCGTGGACGGCAAGGCATCAGCGAGCACCGGATCGATCTCCACCGCGATTACCTCGGCTCCCGTCGCGAGGAGCCCCAGCGTCAGGCTGCCCAATCCCGGTCCCACCTCGAGGACACTGTCGCCAGGGCCGACATCGGCGAGTCGCACGATGCGCCGGACGGTGTTGGCATCGATGACGAAGTTCTGGCCACGCTGCTTGGCCGGGCGGATCCCGCGGCCTTCGGCGATGGCCCTGATGTCTGCCGGTCCGAGGAGCCCGTCTGACATGACGTCTACAGCGGTCCGAAGGCGCGCTGGGCGTTGTCCCACAGGTCGTCGCACAGTTGCTCGACCGACTCGTCGCGCACCTCGGCCATGGCCCGCACCGTGAAGGGGATCAGGTAGGAGGCATTGACGGCGCCCCGATGAGGGACAGGCGTCAAATAGGGCGCGTCCGTCTCCACGAGCACGGCCTCGCGAGGAAGCGTGCGCAGGGCCTCGCGCAGCCCATCGGCGTTCTTGTAGGTGACAACGCCGGAAAAGGAGCACAGCCATCCGCGGTCAGAGCAGTAACGCGCCATCGCGTCGTCACCGGAGAAGCAGTGGAAGACGACCCGGTCCGGCGCACCCTCCTCGTCGAGGATACGCAGGATGTCAACGTGGGCATCGCGGTCGTGGATGACGAGCGTGCGATCGAGCCGCTTGGCGATGTCGATGTGCCGGCGAAACGACTCGTGCTGAAGGGCCTGCGCATCTGCATCGCGCGTGCGGTAGTAGTCCAGCCCGGTCTCGCCCACGGCACGTACGGACTCTCTGGCAGCCAGGGTCTCGATGGCGGCGTAGGCGGCATCGAGACCGGCACGTCCCTCGCGCTGGGCGATGCGTGGCACGTCATTGGGATGCAGGGCCACGGCGGCGACGACGTCGTCACGAGTGGCGGCGAATTCGGCGGCCCAGGTGGACGACGCGACGTCGCAGCCCACCTGGACCACCCGCGTGATGCCCGCCTCTCGGGCGAGTTCGAGGGCGTCATCGGGCAGGGGGCCATCGCCCAGGTGCCGGTCGACGACGTCGAGGTGGCAGTGCGTGTCGACGACGGGCCGCGGCAGCGGAGCCGTGACAGGCGGGCGCTCCCTCACTCGGCGGGCTCCTCGAGGCGGGGGAAGAGGATCGCGCCCTTCGACACCACCGTGCCGGCCGGCAACTGACCCCATCGCGCCACGGCGTCGATGCGCTGCTCGCCCAGCGGACCGATCGAGCGCCCGGCGCCCAATTGATCCCACAGCGACGACATGGCCTTGGGCATCACCGGGTTGTAGAGAACGGCGATAGCGCGAAGGGCTTCGCACATGGTGTAGAGCACGGTGTCGAGGCGCTCCGACAGGGCCGGATCCTTCGCCAGGACCCACGGCTCCTGCTCGGTGACGTAGAGATTCACCGCGTCGATGAAGCGACGCACCGCCCCGATGCCCGATGCGAAGTCGAGGGCAAGCATCGCGTCGTCGGCTTCGGCAGCCACCACGGCCATCATCGCCTCCAGCGCCTCCTCAGCGGCGGTCGCCGGACCCGGCGTCGGAAGGACGCCATCGCGGTAGCGCTGCACCATCGCGGTGGCCCGGGAAGCGAGATTTCCCAGCCCGTTGGCGAGTTCGGAGGTGTAGCGCGCCGACATGTCCTCCCATGAGAAGGACCCGTCCTGGCCAAACTGGATAGCGCGCATGAAGTAGTAGCGGAAAGCGTCGGAGCCAAAGTGGTCGACGATCTGCGAGGGGGCGATGCCGGTGAGCCTCGTCTTGCTCATCTTCTCCCCGCCGACGAGGAGCCACCCGTGGGCGAAAACGCATCGGGGCAGCGGCAGGCCGGCGGCCATGAGCATGGCCGGCCAGTACACCGCGTGGAACCTCAGGATGTCCTTGCCGACCAACTGGACATGAGCCGGCCAGGTCTCGTGGAAGAACCGCGACTCATCAGAACCGTCAGGTGCGCCATAGCCAACGGCGGTGATGTAGTTGAGCAGCGCGTCGAACCACACGTAGACGACCTGTCGCTCGTCCCAGGGGAGCCCTATCCCCCACGACACGCTCGAGCGTGACATCGAGATATCGACGAGGCCGCCGCGCAGGAAGCTCATGACCTCGTTGTATGCGCTCGTGGGCTGCACGGCCTCCGGATGACGCTCGTAGTGATCAATCAGCGCGTCGGTGAAGGCCGACAGGCGGAAGAACCAGTTCTTCTCCTTCAGCATCTCCACGGGACGGCCGTGCACCGGGCAGAGCGGCACCCCCCCGCCCTCTGGCTCGACCAGGTCGCCGGGCAGCTTGAACTCCTCGCATCCGACGCAGTAGGGGCCTTCGTAGTCGGCCTCGTAGACATAGCCGTTGTCTCGGACGACCTCCCAGAAGCGCTGCACCCGCTCCTTGTGCCGCGCCTCGGTGGTGCGGATGAAGTCGTCGTTCGCCGAGTCGATGGTCCCGAGCACGGGCTTCCACGCCTGGTCGACGAGCCGATCGACCCAGTCCTGGGGCGCGACGCCGCCCGCCTCCGCGGCCCGCTGGACCTTGGTGCCGTGCTCGTCGACACCGGTCAGGTACCAGACGTCCTGACCGCGCTGGCGGTGCCACCGGGTGAGGACGTCACCCGCGGTCGTCGTGTAGGCATGGCCGATGTGGGGGGCGTCGTTGACGTAGTAGATCGGCGTCGTGACGTAGATGTCGGCCATGGTGCGCGATCCTACTTTCGCTCGCCGACTGAGTCGTCAGCCGCATGCTTGGCGCGCACGACAGCCTCGTAGACCTCGCGCCGGGGCACCCCGCGTGCCTCGGCAACGCGGGTGACGGCCACACGACGATCCTCGCCCGACTCCACGAGCGTCGCGACCTCCTGCGCCCAGTCCTCCGCGGACCCGCATGCCTGGGCACCGGGCGCGCCGCCGACGACCAGGGTGATCTCGCCCCTTGTCCCTTCCGCCCCCTCCGACAATTCGCGAAGGGAGCCACGACGTGTCTCCTCGTAGGTCTTAGTGAGTTCACGGCATATCGCCGCTGGCCGGTCCGGACCAAACGCGGCAACCATGTCGGCCAAGACATCGACCAGCCGGTGGGGAGCCTCGAAGAACACCATGGTGCGCTGCTCATCAGCCAGGCCGGCCAGCCGTCGGCGCCTCTCCCCCGAGCGCCGCGGGAGGAAGCCCTCGAAGCAGAAGCGATCGACCGGCAAGCCCGACACGACGAGGGCCGCCAGGACCGCGCTGGGCCCTGGCAGGACCGTCACGGGAATCCCCGCATCGATCGCCATGCGTACGATGCGGAAACCCGGATCGCTCACGGCGGGCATACCGGCATCCGTGACGACGAGCACCCGACGACCCGCAAGCAGGTCGTCCAGCAGGATCGCGGAACGGGCCCTCTCCACCGAGTCGTGAAGCGAGACCACGCGGCCCGCGATGGTCACATCGAGGTCGTGGCTCAGTCGCCTGAGACGTCGCGTGTCCTCTGCCGCGACAACGTCGGCGGTGGTGAGCTCCTCACGCAATCGGGCAGATGCGTCGCCCGGATGACCCAGCGGCGTTGCCCCCAGCACCAGGATCCCCTGACCGCTCACCCGCACATCCTCGCAGCACGGACCTACGATGTCGGGATGGCCGCAGGCACGCAGCAGGCGCCGTCGCGCGAGCACCCGCAGGCAACCGCGATGGCCGCCTCGCTCTTCGCGCCCCTACCGTCCGTGGGCTGGCGTGGCTGGATCGGGCCGATCATCGTCGCCATCATCGGCGGGATCCTGCGCTTCACCAACCTCGGGAGACCCGATGCGTTCGCCTTTGACGAGGTCTATTACGCGAAGGACGGGCTGTCACTGCTCCGCTACGGCTTCGAGCAGCAGTGCGACGACAGTGCCAACGACCTCTTCCTGGCCTCCGACGGCAACTGGCGAACGATCGACGTCTTCAAGGCCGACCCTGCCTTCGTCGTGCACCCGCCATTCGGCAAGTGGGTCATCGGTTCAGGGGAGTTCCTCTTCGGGGTGACCCCCTTTGGCTGGCGCTTCGCCGTCGCTGTGCTCGGCACCATCGCCGTTCTCATGACCGCCCGCATCGCGCGCCGACTCACGCGATCAGACCTCGTCGGCATCGTCGCCGGACTCCTCCTCGCACTTGATGGCATGCACCTGGTGACAAGCCGCACGGCCGTGCTCGACATGGTTCTGTCCTTCACGATCCTGGCCGCCTTCGGCTGCCTCCTGCTCGATCGCGACCAGGTACGCCGACGATGGTCCTTGCGCCCCCTGCCTCCACCGAGCCAGTGGGGTCCGCCCCTCGGGTCGCGGCCATGGCGCTGGGCCGCGGGGATTGCGCTCGGCCTCGCGTGCGCCGTGAAGTGGTCGGGACTGTGGTACGTCGCCGCGTTCGGACTCCTGACGGTGATCTGGGACGTCGGCCTTCGTCGCAGACTCGGCGTCGCCAACGCATGGTCGGCGACGCTGTTGCGCAGCGCGCCTCCGGCGATCCTGGCCATGGTCGGCTCCGCGATCGTCGTCTACGTGCTGTCCTGGAGCGGCTGGTTGCTCACCGAAGGCGGCTGGGGGCGCCAGTGGGCCGATGACACGGCCTCGTGGATCCCCGCCGGGCTGCGATCACTGTGGCACTACCACGCGGAGGCATGGCGCTTCCATGTCGGGCTGGAGTCGGACCACTCCTACCAGTCCAACCCGATGAGCTGGTTCATGCAGACGCGTCCCACGTCGTTCTATTGGAACAGTGCGGACAACGGCACCGGCACATGCGGTGCCGACACATGTGTCTCCGAAGTGCTGGCCCTCGGCAATCCCGTGGTGTGGTGGTTCGGATCGGTTGCTCTGCTGTGGCAGGTGTGGAGGTGGGCGGCACGCCGCGACTGGCGCTCGGGTGCGCTACTGCTCGCCGTTCTCGCCGGCTGGGTACCGTGGCTTCTCTACCTCGATCGCACCATCTTCACGTTCTACTCGGTGGTGTTCGTCCCCTACATCGCGATCTCACTGGCCATGGCCGTCGCGGCTATCGTCGGACCCCGCGACGCATCGCCAGAGCGGCGGCGGTGGGGGGCCGTGGGTGCCGGGGGCATCGTCCTGCTGGCGGTGGTCCTGGCCTGGTGGTTCTACCCCATCTGGACGGCCGAGACGCTCCCCTATGCCCAGTGGCAGTGGCGCATGTGGATGCCCACCTGGGTTTAGTGCCGGGGCGTGGTGCCCGGGGCTAGCGCTCGGGGCAATCCTCAAACGTGCCCTCCGGCATCAGGCACATGCCGTAGTCGACGACCGTCTTGCCGTAGGAATATGGGGTGCTGTCGTCGAGAACGCCGCTGGTCGCGGGCATGACCATGCGGATGCGCGTCGTCTGCATCTCGCCCAGCAGCGATGGATTCACCGTGATGGTGGTGCGGTAGGGGTGGGTCTGGTCGCAGCTCTTGGCAAGGCGTGCGCGGATGGTGATGTCAGCACTGCGCACCCACCCCATCTCGGTCTTCTGGCGCACGTAGGTGCGGGGCGACACGGGATATCGCCAGCATTCGATGATCTCCGCCTTGATCACGGTGTCGCCAAAGTCACCGCACGAGTACGTCGAGTCCTGCAGACCCTCCTCCCACTGGCACACGGCCAATGGCGCGGCCTGCGCGGGAAGCGCGGAAGGTCCAGCGCACAGCAGGACAGCACCGAGCAGCATGACGACAGGGCGAGCGAGAGAGATCACGGTTCCTCCGGGGTCGCCAACACGCTACGCGCTGACCTGCTGGAACGTCGACTCGAACGGCCGGTCTGTGGGGAAAAGTCTGGATTCCACGGGGGAATCCAGGGCGATTGTGGAGCTGAGGGGATTTGAACCCCTGACCCCCTCGATGCGAACGAGGTGCGCTACCGGACTGCGCTACAGCCCCGAAGGGTGCTCGCGCACCCCACGTGGTCGCACGGAAATGGACGCCGTCGACAGAGCAGGAGCCTAGCAGTCAACGCGCGGCGTCATGCCGTCTGGTCGAAGACCTCATCCCACGTCTCGCCCTGCACGGACGGGGAGACGACGGTGGGCCGTTGGTCGACAACATCGGGCGCGGACGGGACCGGTCGCATGCGATGTCGATCGCGGCGCGCCTCGCGCGCGGCACTCGAGCGTTCGAGTGCGCGCAGCGACTCTTCGCGAATGCGAACTCGGTGTGCGACGAAGGCACCCGCGGAGTATGAGGCGAGAAGCACCATTGAGGCCGTCACGAACCAACCGCTCGCGTATCCGAGCGCCCAGGCTGCGCCGGTGGCGACCACGAGACCGGCTAGCGCCCCCAGGACGACGTTGCGGCGGCGTGCCGCCGTTGCGGCTGCGCCCCGGCCGGTGGTCTCGGGCATGCGCGCAAGAGCTCCCATGGCGGTTCGATGACGCTCGATTCGCCGGGCCTGGTCGTTGTCGTGGCGTCGCAGCCACATGGGAATGAGAACGGCGGCCCAGAGGGCGACGATGGCGACGTAAAGAAGGCCCGTCACAACGATGAACGCTATGCGTCGCAGGGGTCACATCCGGGTAATGACACCCCAACTATCGGACGTGTCGCGCAGGGTACTACCCGCCCGCGGCCACCCGCTGCTGCCGCCATCGGGCCAGCAGGCCGCCCGGCACCTCTTCAGCGCACAGCGCATAGGAGGCGTGATCTCGCCAGTCGCCGTCGATATGGAGATAGCGGGGACGCATGCCCTCGAAGCGAAACCCCAGCTTGTCGACCACGCGCACGGACGCGGCGTTCTCGGGTCTGATGTTGATCTCTATGCGGTGCAATCCGACCACGTCGAAGCAGTGGTCGGTCGCCAGGGCGACGGCCGTGGGCATAACGCCCCGACCCGCGTAGCGCTGGTCGATCCAGTAGCCGATATAGCCGCTGAGCAGGGAGCCGCGAGCGATACCGCCCACGGTCACCTGGCCCACGAAGGTCCCCTCGTAGGTCAGGGCGAAGGGCAGGGACCGTCCCTCGCGCGCCTCCGCGCGCGCGCGGCGAACCATCGCGCCGTAGGTGTGCGGCACGTCGCGGTCGTTGATGGGGATGGTCGCCTCCCATGGCCGCAGCCACGCGGCGTTGCGCGTGCGGACCTCACGCCATGCGGTTGCGTCGCGCATGCGCAGTGGACGGAGGCCGACCGGGCCCTCCTGCAGGCGCGCTGGCCAGCCCGCGGTCATGTCGGTCGCACCCAGTGGCCGCGTCGGCCACCTGACTTCTCGACGAGCATGACGTCGGTGATGACGGCAGCGGGGTCGACGGCCTTGACCATGTCGATAAGAGCCAGGGCAGCGACCGAGACGGAGGTGAGGGCCTCCATCTCGACACCGGTCCGGTCGGCCGTGCGCACCGTCGCTTCGATGGCGACGTGGTCATCGCCCACCGTCACGTCGACCGTGACCCCGTGGATCGCGAGCGGGTGACAGAGGGGAACGAGCTCAGGCGTCCGTTTGGCCGCCTGGATGCCTGCGATGCGCGCGACAGCAAGCGCATCTCCCTTGGGCACACCGGCGCCGCGAAGCAGGCCGATGACCTCACCAGACACGAGCACTCGTCCCGTGGCCGTGGCCGAGCGGACCGTGACCTCCTTGCCGGTGACGTCGACCATGCGCGCAGCACCCGAGTCATCGAGGTGCGTGAAGCCTTCGGTCATCTTTGCCATCCGTCGCTAGTCATCGGGCGATAGGTCGATCAGCACAAGCGGGTCGCCCTGCTCGACGCGCGTGATACCAGGCGGGACGACCGCGAGAGCATGCGCGCGAGCAAGCCCCCCGAGGATATGCGAGCCCTGCGATCCCTCGGGAATCGCGGTCACGCCGCTGCCGTCCACCTGGATCGTCACTCGAGCGAACTGGGTCTTGTCGGCGGGGGAGTTGAAGGCGTGCCCGCAGATCGCATCGATCCGCGCGCGTTCGACGCGCGGGCATCCGCGCAGTCGCCGGATCAGGGGGCGCACGAAGACCTCGAAGGAGACGTAGGCGCTCACGGGATTGCCCGGCAGGGTGATGATCGGCGCCTCGCCCACGTGGCCGAGGCCCTGCGGCATGCCGGGCTGCATGGCCACCTTCACGAACTCCACGCTCCCGGTCTGTGAGAGGACAGACTTGACCGTGTCGTAGGCGCCCATGCTCACCCCGCCGGTGGAGATGATGAGGTCGGACCGGGCTGCCTCTGCCTCGAGGACGGCGCGTAGCGCCTGCTCGTCGTCGCGCACCGGACCCGCACGGTGCGGGATCCCGCCCGCCTCGATCACGGCGGCCATCAGCATGAAGGAGTTGGAGTCGGCGATGCGCCCCTCCGCGAGGGGCTGGCCCGGCTCGACGAGCTCGTCCCCCGTGGACAGCACCGCTACGCGCGGGCGCGGGTGGACGCTCACCTCACCCCGGCCCGCGGCGGCCAGGAGCGCGACCTGGCGAGAGGTGACGACGACTCCCGCGGGAATGAGCGGGTCACCCTCGCGCACGTCTTCGCCCCGAATTCGCACGTGTGCGCCAGCGTCAACGGCGAGGGTGATCGCGACGGCTTCGGTGCCGCCATCGGTCCACTCGACCGGCACCACGGCGTCAGCGCCCTCGGGGATGCGCGCTCCGGTCATGATGCGTATCGCCGAACCGGGGGCAAGGGCACGCGAGGGAAGATGGCCCGCGGCCACATCGTCGATGACGGGGAGGGTCACCGGAGTCGATTCGCTCGCTCCGGCGAGGTCGGTCGCGCGTACGGCGTATCCATCCATCGAGGTGTTGTCGAATGACGGAAGTGGCCATGCTGCCGTGACCTCTTCGGCGAGCACGCACCCAAGAGCATCGAGCAGAGGGACGCGCACCGGAGCAAGGGGCGTGCCCAGCGCGAGGGCCGCATCGCGATGGTCGTCGACGCTGCGCATCGCTAGCCGCCTTCGGGATCGAGCACCGTGGGCAGCCAGGCCCGCAGCGCGGGGCCCAGGTCATCGCGTTCGAGCGCCATCAGGATGTTGGCCTGCAGGTAGGAGAGCCGATCCCCCGTGTCGTATCGGCGCCCATCGAACAGCACGCCGCGCACGCCTCCGCCCTCCGACGCGGGCATGCGGGCGAGTTCGCGCAGGGCATCGGTGAGCTGGATCTCGCCACCTCGACCCGGCGGCGTGCGCGAGAGCACCGCGAACACCGCGGGGTCGAGCACGTAGCGGCCGATCACCGCGAGGTTGCTGGGCGCGTCAGCAGCATCGGGCTTCTCCACGAGATCGGTGACGCTGACCACATCGGCCGCGTCAGTGGGGACGGTCGCTGCGCAGCCGTAGAGCGAGATCTGCTCGTGCGGGACCTCCATGAGGCACAGCACCGAGCCTCCGAACTGCTCGCGCACGGCGATCATGCGGGCGAGCACCGGATCACGGGGATCGATCAGGTCATCGCCGAGGAGCACGGCGAAGGGCTCCTCGCCCACGTGGTGCTGCGCGATCAGCACCGCGTGACCGAGACCGAGAGCATCGCCCTGGCGGACGTAGTGCATCTTGGCCAGGTCGTTGGTGGCCACGACGAGATCGAGCCGGTCAGTGTCGCCCTTGGCCTCGAGTGCGGCCTCGAGCTCGACATTGCGATCAAAGTGGTCCTCCAGTGGCCGCTTGCTACGACCGGTGATCACCACGATGTCGTCGAGGCCCGCGCCGACGGCCTCCTCGACGACGTACTGGATCGAGGGCTTGTCGACGACCGGCAGCATCTCCTTGGGGGTGGCCTTGGTCGCGGGCAGGAAGCGCGTGCCGAATCCGGCCGCGGGAATGACTGCCTTCGTGACGCGCACCCCCACACCCTAGGAGAATGGGGCCGTGTCGTCAGCCGAGGCCAAGCAGATGCTGCGCTCCCTCGTGCGCGCTGCTCGTCGGCAGGGGCCGGCGGCCGACCCCGAGTCCCTCGCGTCCACCTGCCTGTCGTTCGTCGATGACCTTCCCGGCCCCAAGCGCGTGACCTGCTACGCGTCCTACGGCACCGAGCCGGGCACCGGTCCGCTCCTGGACGCGCTGGCCGCGAGCGGCTACGAGGTGCTGCTCCCCCGCGTGGTCGACGACGATCTCGAGTGGGTCCCCGCGGGGGGCGTCACGGTCGTCTCGGGCATGGGCATCGCTGAGCCCGCGGGCGCGGCCGTACCCCTTCTCCCATTGCGCGCGATGCTGGTTCCGGCACTGGCGGTCGGAGTCGATGGCGCGGGTCGGCGTGATGATGGCGTCGACGCGCTGATCGTGCGCGTCGATCGGCACGGTGGACGCCGGCATGACGTCGTCGTCGCGCACGAGTGCGACGACCCGCGGCCGCTGCTCGGCAGGCAGACCGGCGATGACGCTGTCGTAGGAGCCGCCACCCTTGCCGAGACGCGCGCCATCGACACCGACCGCCAGTGCCGGAACCAGCATCGCGCGCAATGGGAGAAGGGGTACGGCCGCGCCCGCGGGCTCAGCGATGCCCATGCCCGAGACGACCGTGACGCCCCCCGCGG